>NZ_JBEOOL010000005.1:0-183866 GCF_040309225.1 Pseudoalteromonas sp. GW168-MNA-CIBAN-0100
CGGTACTAGCTCAGTTGGTAGAGCGCGACCTTGCCAAGGTCGAGGTCACGAGTTCGAGCCTCGTGTACCGCTCCAATCTTTTTATATCCTTTCAAAATTTTCTGTATTAAAAATCATAAATAAAATTATAATTTAAAATCTCTCTTATCTACTTTATTCTATGTGCAATATTCAGCATTGAAGTTTTGGTTGTTAGAAGCTATCGCTTCGCGCGAGCTCTTCGCCTACAAGAAAGGTGTCGTACTTTGAAGTTATGAGATATGAGTGAGGTACAGAAGAGTTAATACTTTGAAACCTGAAGCTTTTGTTAAAATAGCTCCCCCTGAATAGTTGCTATAACTCGTCTAGAGCCACCAGAATCACGATGTTCACCTAAATAAATGCCTTGCCATGTACCTAACGCTAAATAACCATTTGAAATAGGAATACTTAGCTCGCAGCCTAACGTACTGGTTTTTATGTGTGCAGGCATGTCGTCGTCACCTTCATAATCGTGGCGATAATAAGGTTGACGCTCAGGAACGAATTTATTGAAATGGCTTTCCATGTCCATACGAACAGTGGGATCTGCATTTTCGTTTATTGTAAGGCTCGCTGAGGTATGCTGAATAAATAAATGTAACAAGCCTATTTTGTAACTCGCCAGTTCAGGAAGTTGAGATAATATTTCGTCATCAATTATATGAAAACCTCGCTGGCGAGGTTTTAATGTAATTTGCTTTTGCTGCCAACTCATAGTTTATCGAAGCTAACTTCAATGTTTGCATTACCAGCGTCACAGCTAAATGGCATGATGATTTTTTTACCTTGGCTTTTGTGAGTAATTGTATGACCCTTACCCGATACCACAATAGGCGTTGCCATATCAAAGTCGAAGCCTTTCTCGCCAAGTAAATTTTTAGCACCACCAGTTACCATGTTGGTTATTTCGCCAACCATATCGGTAACTTCTTCATCTATGGTATCAGGGCGTTCGCCAAGCATACGCTCCATGATGGTTAATGCTAATCCTTCATCAAATGTAATTGAAAATGATCCACGCGTTTGCGGGCCAACCATACCAATCAAACCTGATATATCACCACAGGCTATCTCATCAGTTTTAATGCGAGGTTTACCCGGCTTCAATTGAGTTTGAGCCATAGTGCTTAAAACATTAATTAAAGAAGATAAAAAAGGATTGATGAATTCTACATTCATAGTGGCTACTCTTAAATTTGTTCTGTGAAATGACTATATAGTTTGAGTATAGTCACTAAGGATAACTTTGAAGGATTATGATGCTCTGCAAGATTCACATTTACCATGTGCTTCTATTGTTTGCCCTGATACGACAAAGCCACCTTCGGCAGCTAGATTATTAAGCTCATGCGAAATTACACTCGAGTGTAATTCTTTAACAAAGCCACATGTATCGCAAATTAATAATTGTACCGGGTGAATATGATCAAAATGATGGCACAGCATAAATGCATTTGTGCTTTCAATTTTATGAATAAAACCTAGTTCAGCTAAAAAGTCTAATGCACGATAAATAGTTGCAGGTTTAGCACCTGTTTCAGTTACTTTTAATTGCTCAAGCAAATCGTATGCACCAACACCACCTTGTGCACTGGCTAATAGACGAAATACTTTCTCGCGGATAGGCGTAAAACGCGCACCACGGTTGTCACAAACTTGTTTTGCTTTACTTACGAGTGATTCTATATTCATCATTACTCTTATCCTTATGCTACCGTGATATACTAACATACTGTGTTGTAGTTGCAGCGTTTTTATTAAGCGCTTTTTACCTAGGAAACCCAGTAATGCACGAACTATTGGCTATATTTATTTTCTTTTTTGCGGTTATTGACCCCATTGGCACTGTACCTGTATTTATTGCAGTCACACGTGGTGATGATGAGAAATTTAAACGTAAAGTTATATTTAAAGCGGTAGGCGTATCTGCATTAGTGCTCTTATTTTTTGTACTCGCAGGTGAGCAATTACTTAACGCAATTGAAATTCCACTTTCGGCTTTTCAAATAGCCGGCGGTATCATATTACTTATTTTTGCGCTTTCAATGATATTTGGTGAAAGTAAACCTGAAGCCGAAATTAAAAGTGTACGCGACAGCACTGAAACCGCTATTTTTCCGCTTGCGATTCCGTCTATTGCGAGCCCTGGCGCTATGTTAGGCGCCGTATTAATGACTCGTAATGAAGAATATACCTGGGTTGAGCAATTACTAACGTCTTCAATGATGCTTGCTGTATTAGCGGTTGTACTAGTTTTGTTACTGCTTGCAACGCATGTACATAAATTAATTGGTGATAGTGGTGCAAGTATAATAAGCAGAATTATGGGGCTTATTTTAAGCTCGGTTGCCGTTACTAATATTTTAAATGGCATAGCCCATTATTTTGGCTTGCAGGTGTTCTCTTAACATTGATGCCTGCCAGGCTTTTGTGTAAAATGCAGCGCCTTTTAAGCTGTGCTTAATAACTTTAATACCCTGAGGTTTGCTTTGAATAAATGTACTTTGGATAGACGCTTTTCTGTGGCACCAATGCTTGATTGGACTGATCGCCATTGTCGTACTTTTCATCGCAAAATGACTAAACATACTGTGCTTTATACTGAAATGATAACCACAGGGGCTATTTTATTTGGTCGAGGCGACTACTTACATTTTAATAAACACGAAGGCCCAGTTGCACTGCAACTTGGTGGCTCTGATCCTAAAGCGCTTGCGCAATGTGCAAAACTGGCAGGTGAGCGTGGCTATGACGAAATAAATTTAAATGTAGGTTGCCCGTCAGACAGAGTTCAAAATGGTCGATTTGGCGCATGCTTAATGGCTGAGCCTCAATTAGTTGCTGAGTGTGTTGCAGCAATGAAAAGCGAAGTAAGTATTCCTGTAACTGTTAAAACGCGTATTGGTATTGATGAGCAAGATTCGTATGAGTTTTTATGTGCGCTTATTGAAGCGTCTCATAAAGTAGGGTGTGATGATTTTATTATTCATGCTCGTAAAGCATGGCTCAATGGTTTAAGCCCGAAAGAAAATCGTGAAGTCCCACCGCTTGATTACCCACGTGTTTATCAACTTAAAAAAGATTATCCGCAGCTAGACTTAAGCCTAAATGGCGGCGTTAAAACAATTGAGCAGAGCCTAGAACATCTACAACATATCGATGGTGTAATGATTGGGCGTGAAGCTTACAGTAACCCATTTATGCTCAATGACGTTGATGAGAAAATTTATGGTGATGCTGCAAACACACAATCACGCCACGACGTAGTGCGCTCAATGTACAGCTACATTGAAGAAGAAATGCGTTTGGGTGCTAATTTTTGGCATATTGCACGTCACATGCTCGGTATTTTTCAGGGGCAGCCTGGTGCACGCGGTTTTAGACGCCACCTCTCTGAAAGTGGTCATGGTAAGCAAGCTGATTTATCGGTAATGGATAAAGCATTAAGCTTTGTACCAGAATAAAGCTAAGCTTTTAAAATTCTAAACTTAAGCCACTTTCGAGTGGTTTTTTTGATCCTAAAAATTAGTCAAAATCATAATTTATTGGCCAATTACACTCTATGTTGTTCAGCTGGAAGTCACTAAAAACTAGAGTGCTTGTTGTTTATCACTATGATTTTAAATGTTTTATTTTTATTTATATGAACTTGGCACAACTCTTGGAATCTCCTTGTTGAAATTAATTAAAAATCAACTGGAGAATACCATGGGAATATTTAACCGCGTAAATGATGTAATTCAATCAAACATTGTCGCTATGCTTGATAAAGCAGAAGACCCAGAAAAACTTTTAAACTTAATGCTTACCGAGATGCAAGATGCGTTGAATGAGTGCCGTAGTACAGCAGCCGCTTTATTGTGTGAAGAGAAAATAATTAATCGCCAAATTGATACTAAAAAAACAGAATTAGCAGCTTGGCAAATTAAAGCAGAACGTGCGGTTGAGAAGGGCAGTGATGACCTTGCTAAGTCTGCCTTACTTGAAAAGCAGCGCGTTAACGAAAGCATTGAAAATAAGCAAACTCAACTAGAAACACTGCAAGAGTCTATTGCAAAAATTAAGGTTGATTGTGAGCGTCTGCAGCAAAAAATGGCTATGGCTAAAACTAAGCAAGCTCAGTTAATGCAGCGTCATAATGTTGCTATTGCTAGAGGGCGAATCAGTACGCAACTACAAAGCGATAAAGTAGCTCATGCGTTGTCTCGTTTTGAACAAATAGAGCAGCGTGTTGAAGGTATTGAAGCTCAAGTAGAGGCTTATGAGCTGACTGATACAGCAAGCTCTACGAGTGCCCAAATTGAGTCGTTAGTTAAAAATGAAAAAATTGATGCTGAACTGGCTCGCTTAAAAGCGAACTTAAATACTAATTTAAAACAAACTGCTTAGGAGATTGCTATGAACAGCTTTAATCGTCAACGAGGTTGGTATAAAGATACTCTAAATAAAAAAATATCGGGTGTTTGTAGTGGTTTAGCTCGTAGATTGGACTTTCCTGTATGGGCAACACGCGTAGTTACTATTTTGTTGTTTTTGAGTTTTCCGTTTGCAATTGCACTTGGTTATTTTATAGCGCATTGCTGCCTTGAAAATAAAGAGTATTAATACCAATAGGCATAAATATTTGAACAATTTAACGAATTAAATCACTCTATAACGTTGTTAAAAATTTTTATTTAGAACAAGTAGATATAAAAATTTTTGCCTAGTTATAGCGCAATTTTCTTATCGTTAAATAGACCTCATATATAAGCTGGTTGGTATAAGGAGAATTACTATGAAAGCTTTGGCAGTATGTGTAATTATCTATTTATTACTGTTTACTGATTTAATAACGTTTGTGCAGATTGATTCCTGGCAGTTGCCGTTATGGATTGCTGATATTAGCTGGGCTGGGCTCGAGCTTGTAGGTGCTTTGGCCGCAATTGTTGCTGTAGTTGCTGTAGTGGCTTTAATTACTATGGGATTAGTTGGTGCGGGTGTAGTGGCATTAGCAGGGACTGTTTTAGCGCTTTTATTCGGATCTATAATGATTGCATGGCCGTTACTATTTGTTGCAGTGTTGTGTTGGCTTGTTGCCGATAACAAAAAAGTAGCCTCTTAATCCTTAATTTGACTGACTATTATAGGTTAACTATGTTAAATTTAGCCTGTAATTTAAAGTTTTCATAAGGATAAGAATGATGACGAAACTATGTTTTTCGATGGCTTCTGCATTAATATTTAGTTTTTTTTCGTCATCGTTGGCGGCGCACTCAGGGCACGATCATGGTTCTGATGTGGCTGTGCTCGAAGTAACTAACGCGCAAATTAGAGAGTTTTTACCTGGCAGTACTTCAACTGTAGGTTATTTAACGCTAATAAATCACAGTGGAGCCGCAGCAACTTTAACTAAGGCAACTATTGATGGCTTAGGGCGTGTTGAAATACACGAGCATTCACATGTAGACGGCATGATGAAAATGCAACAAGTTGAATCAGTTGAAATTAAAGCGCACGAAAGTGTCAGTTTTCAACCTGGCGGTTATCATTTAATGGTATTTGAACCACAAGAGCCATTAAAAGTAGGGCAAGAACGCAAACTCACGCTATATTTTAGTGACGGTAATCGCTTGTTCACTAATGCTCAAGTCGTGTCGCTTGAAGCGCAAGCTACGCAGTCAAAACCATCTACTCAACACGCTCATCACTAGGAGTACACATGTCGCAACACAAAGGAAAAATAGCAGGAATAGTTGTTTTACTGCTTATCATATTTTACGCAATTGCTGTTTATTGGAGCACTGAGCCTTCACGTTTTGATGTTGTTGCAAACGCCAAAGAGCAAGCGCAGCTTCGTAATGAAAAAATAGTTACGGGTTATGTAACTACTTCTACATTAATTACAGTAGCAAATACCTTACTAGATAAACCCGGTGGCTACTTATCAAATGATGTAATACCACCAAGTATTATTATGGATGATATGCCAGCGTGGGAATATGGCGCACTAGAAATGGTACGTGATTTATCGCTTTCTATGCGAAAAGATTTTAGCCGTTCGCAATCACAGTCTACGGAACATGAAGCACTTAAAAAGGCGCAGCCACAGTTTAATATAAGCTCTGAAGCATGGGCATGGCCAAGTGCTGAAGGTGAGTACCAAAAAGGTATTGACTACTTAATGGTATATCGTGGACAAATTGCTAACGAGCATGAGCGTGATAGTCAATTTTATGCACGAGCAGATAACTTACGTAGTTGGCTTAAAGAAGCTGAAAAACGTTTAGGTAGTTTAAGCCAGCGTTTAAGTGCCAGTGTAGGTCAAGAAAAAGTGAACACCGATTTAGCGGGTAATTCATCTAATAAACAAGCAACTCTTGCTCCACTGCAGCAGCAAGTAAGAACACCGTGGTTAGAAATTGACGATGTATTTTACGAGTCGCGCGGTGCTACTTGGGCGTTACTACATTTTTTACAAGCGATAGAGTACGACTTTGCTGATGTACTTGAAAAGAAAAATGCACGTGTAAGCGTTCAACAAATCATACGTGAACTTGAGGCAACTCAAGAAACAGTATGGAGCCCACTTATTTTAAACGGGAATGGTTTTGGCTATGTTGCTAACCACTCTTTAGTTATGGCAAATTATATTTCTAGAGCCAATGCGGCTTTAATCGAACTTAGCGAACTACTAGCTCAAGGATAAAAAATGAAAAAGTATTGTTTAGCAGCAGCCCTTTCAATGGCATGTTTAGCACCTGCAGCGCAAGCTGACACTCTACTAGGTTTATATGTAGGTGTTGATGGGTGGAAGTCAGATAACGATGGCCAATTTTCTTACAAAAATAATGCATCTCAATATTTTAATTTTGAAGATGAGACTTTTGTAAGTTATTACGCGGCGCTTGAGCACCCAGTGCCGTTAGTACCAAACATCAAATTAAAGTATACAGAGCTTGAGTTAAATGGTTCTGCGCTGCTTACAGATACATTTAGCTTTAATGGTTCTGATTATGTTGTTGGTTCTACTGTAAATACGGTAAGTGATTTAACGCATATTGATTATATTTTTTATTATGAAATTTTTGATAATGACTTAATTTCAATAGACCTAGGTTTAAATGCTAAACAGTTTGACGGTGATATTGTTGTAAGTGGCACTACCCAAAATGGTGGTACTAACTTTACCGAAACCAAAGACTTCTCTGGTTTTGTTCCTCTTGCATACGGCCGTGCCGAAGCAGGCTTACCATTTACTGGTTTAAGTGTATTTTTTGAAGGTAGCTTTTTGGCTATTGACGACAGTAAAGTACAAGATTACCAAGTAGGTGTAGCATGGGAACTTATTGATAACCTAGCAGTAGATGTTGCTGTTAAAGCAGGTTACCGCTCTATGGTATTAGAACTTGATGATGTAGATGATATTACTACTGATATTGATGCATCTGGCCCATTTGCGGGTATTCAGGTTCATTTTTAATTAGTATTTTCTAATTAAACAAAGCGTGGCATATTATTTTATTGCGTGCCACGCTAAATCAAACTCTCCCTCTAGCGCATTATTAATCAACTGCTTATAGACCTTATTGACAGGGAAATTAATGAGTTTAGATAGCTCGTCACCTGTTTGCGTAAACTTGTAATAGCTTAATACCAAATCACTACTCTTTGCTTTTAACGTTACCTTTTGCGATAAAAATGAAAGGGTAAGTTCTTGTCCCGCTTTAAGCACTGCAGATTCAATTTCTTTTCTATACAGTAAATTAAGATCCATGAGCGTTAAAATATCAGGAAAGCTAATACCCGTTTTTCCTAAATTTAAAGATACTTTATTTCCTTTTCGTAGCAAATCAAACAAGGACGGTTTTTTGTAAAAGCCGAGTAATATAAAGTGGCTGTCGTCTTTTTCGTTATAGCCTGAGAGCGACACACATTTTTGCAAAGAGTCTGCTTCTCGCTGTGTCATATGCTTTAAAGTTTGTAGGCTTTTAATTGAAAACGTACCAGGATTGAGTGTTTCTCCTGTTAAAATTTTTGCCCATAAAATTTGCATTGATTCATTAGAAGTATCTTCACACAGAGCTATAAAATGCTCTACCCAATCAACATCGGGCTGTTTACTACTTGCTACATCAGGGCAAAACCCCATAGCCATTGCTAAAATTGATTCTATATTTTGTTGTTGTTTAATAAGTAATAAATCTTGGCGTTTTTGAGCGCGAGCTAAAACAGAGTTTTCACTGTTGATATGATAAAGCGGCTTAATTTGGCCCTTAATATCGTAACTTTGCTCGTTAGTGGGTAGTACACCGTTACTACCTACTTTTGTTATAGGGTAACCAAGTAAGGATTCGATGATGTTGGCAAGATTAATTCTCGCCTGTGCTGTTTTGACTGTCATGACTGTGCATTATCCTTTGTGGATCACTAAGCTGTGCAACAGTTTGAAGGTTATTTAACCCCAGTGAAACTGTATTACTGAGTACGTACTCGCTTAAAATTGCAGTGTAACCAGATATTAAAGGAGCAGTTGTTTGACCTTTAATATTACATATTAACGTAACTATACCGTTTTGCTCGCTAAGGTTAAAAGTGCCTCTAATAATATGTTCAGCATTTAAAAGTATGTTGAAGCTGACTTTATTTTGGCTTACCGAAGTTATGATCATTTCACCATATCCCCATTTTCCTTTCCAAGACTGATGAGCCCCTAGGCCAGAACTGGGTTCGCCCAAAGTAAAACGTATGCTGGGGTCTACTTTTTCCCATGGAGACCATTTTTGCCATTGGCTAAAGTCGGTGATAAGCGGCTTTATTACTTTAAGATTGGCATTAATTTCGATTGTTTTATTTACACTATAACTTTGAGGCAGTATTAGCCCTACCAGTGCCAATACTAATAGTAATAACAGTACGCATTTGATTAATATTTTTAATGGTTTAATAAGCACACCTTTTATTAGTTTTTCAAGTTGAAATACAACAACTTTTTATTAATCGACTATAGTATGAATTAGATTATAAACCAAAAATAATTTATTGATTGCTACTTAGGAGAGCGAATGTCGTCAGATCAAAACGATTTTTTATTTTTTGAACAAGATTTTGAAGACGATGCTGTTGTTGAGCAGACTAAGTTTTGGGATATTTTAATTGTTGATGACGAACCTGAGATTCATTCTGTAACAAAATTAGCTTTGTCTGGCGTTGAGTTTTTAGGGGCAGGCTTGCGATTTCACGATGCTTATTCGGGTGCAGAAGCAATAGAAGTGCTAGCTAAAAATAAAAATATTTCGGTTATTTTTTTAGACGTTGTTATGGAAACTGACGATGCCGGTTTGCAGGTTGTAAAAAGGGTGCGTGACGAATTAAATAATCAACATGTAAGAATTATTTTAAGAACAGGGCAAGCAGGTATTACACCAGAAGAAAAAGTAATACGAGAATACGACATAAATGACTATAAAACGAAAACAGAGCTGACTCGTTCTAAGTTAGTAACTTCGCTTATAACCGCTATTCGCTCATACGAGCAGGTATGTCAGCTTGAATATCAAAGTGATGCAATGAACACGATTGTTTCAGCATCAAAGTCTATTTTAGGACTTACTGATGTTAAGCAATTATGCAAAGAAATCATCAAGCACATGAGTATTATTTTAAAATGTTCACCTAGAGGGCTTGTTTGCAGTAAGTTAGATGGCGATGATTTTATTCAGGTCTTAGGTGGTTGCGGGCATTACGAAAGCTATTTTGGTAAAAAATTAATTAATGTTGATAGCAAAGTATTTGAACAAGTTGAGTCGTGTTTTGGTTTGTCAAAGCACCAACACATAGACTCAAGTTCAACATTTATATTAAAAAGTAAGCATCGAAAAGCGGCTTTATATATAGAGTGCGACCACATTCCCTTACAAGCACAGCTACAATTTGCTGAAATTTTCTTAACTAATGTAAGTGTAGCACTTGATAACATAAGGTTATTTGTAAAGTTAAGAGATGCTGCTTATAAAGATGTGCTTACTGGTATTTCAAATCGTACTAACTTTATTGAGCGTGTGGTGAGTTATCAAAAGCCACACGTGAACGATCATGTATTTGTATTACTTGATGTAGTTAATTTTGCAGATATTAATAACGGCTTAGGGCAAGAGGTCGGCAATAAAGTATTAATTGGCATTGTGCAAAGGTTAAGAGAAAATTACCCAACAGCTAAATTACTATCACGTATTGGCGCTGATGTTTTTGGTTTTATTATTCGCCAAGACGAATTTGACTTAAAAAAATTGAATGAGCAATTAGGTATTTCATTTTACGCAGAAGAACATTTACTCCCTATCGATTTTAGAGTGGGCTTATGCCAACAACAAGACTTTCAAAGTAGCGGTATTGATACACTGAAAGTTGCTTATATTGCACTTGACCAAGCTAAAAAAGCAAAGCATAAAGAAGGCGTTTATTACAATATTGATATGCAAGATAAGATGGCTTGGCGGATAGGGATTATTAGGCAGTTACGTCATGACTTTGCTCGAAATAAATTAGAGGTATGGTACCAACCTCAACTTGCACTAGATGACTTATCACTAATTGGATGTGAGGCATTATTACGCTGGCCGGCAAGTGATGGCGTGTATATATCACCGGCTGTGTTTGTGCCACTTGCAGAGGATGCGGGCTTAATTGTTGATATAGGGCAGTGGGTATTAGAACAAGCTTGCCAACAGCAAAAGCGCCTAGAAAATATGGGCACAGAAATTTGTATTGCAGTTAATGTGTCTGTTCCACAGTTTAAAGTAAAAGGTTATGCGCAAACTGTTAAAAATACATTGTTAAAATATGGTGTTAAGCCAAAAAACATAGAATTAGAAATCACCGAGAGCGTAGTAATGGATGAGCTGGAAACGGTTATTAGTACGCTAAGTGAGCTAAAAGAACTCGGAATGGAAGTTGCTATTGATGACTTTGGTACTGGTTTTTCGTCGCTGAGTTACATTCAAAGTTTACCTTTGGATCGGTTGAAAATAGATCGTGCATTTATTAAAGATTTACCAAATGACGACACTGGCGCTATTGCTGCCTTAGTTATATCACTTGGTGCTAAGTTGGGCTTAAAAACAATTGCTGAAGGGGTCGAAACACAAGAGCAAGCCCAGTTCTTAAAAAATTTAGGATGCGATGAAGTACAAGGTTTTATGTATGCTAAACCCATGCCTGAAAATGAATTAATAGAATTTATAAATAAACGCTAAAAAGATTAACTTATTATTTAAGCTAATGAACGATTTAGAATTTAAGGCGCGATATGCTTTGACTACTTTGTATATATAAACAATTTAGTAGGGTATAATTCGCGCCTTTTGTTATTCTACGGCCACAATTATGAGCACACTCAAAGCTAAGCGCGCCTTATTTTCATACCCTAAATACTGGGCTGAATGTTATGGCACCGCGCCATTTTTACCAACTACACGTGAAGAAATGGATGCACTTGGCTGGGATAGCTGCGACATAATAATAATTAGTGGCGACGCGTACGTCGATCATCCTAGTTTTGGTATGGCGGTAATTGGCCGTGTACTTGAAGCGCAAGGCTTTAGAGTAGGTATTATTGCCCAGCCAGCATGGGACTCTAAAGATGCATTTATGGAACTAGGCAGACCGAATTTATTTTTTGGTGTAACAGCTGGCAACATGGATTCGATGATCAATCGCTATACAGCTGAAAAGCGTATGCGCTACGATGATGCTTACACGCCAGATAACGTAGGTGGTAAACGTCCAGATCGCGCCGTAATGATTTACTCGCAAAAATGCCGTGAAGCATACAAAGGTATCCCAATTGTTATTGGCGGTATTGAAGCGAGTCTTCGTCGTATAGCTCATTATGATTACTGGCAAGAAAAAGTACGTCGTAGTATTTTGTTTGATGCAAAAGCTGATATTTTAATTTACGGTAACGCAGAGCGTCCGTTAGTTGAAGTTGCACACCGTATTGCCGCAGGCGAAACAATGGATACTATTCAAGATATTCGCGGCACGGCTGTTATCAGAAAAGAACCTTTACCAGGTTGGCGTGGAAGTGACTCCACCTCTATAGATAAAATTGGTAAAATCGACCCTATTCCAAATCCATACGGCGCTGATGATGTTGGCTGTAGTAAATCTGAATTTAAACAAGCGGGTATAGACTTAAAGGCAGAAGCTGCAAAACCGATTATGGTTCAGCCTGCGCGACCTAAGCCATGGGAAAAAACTTACGTTAAGTTACCTGCTTATGAGCAAGTAAGTGTTAACAAACCTTTATACGCCCACGCTTCGCGTATTCTACATCAAGAAACAAATCCTGGTTGTGCAAGAGCACTGTTTCAGCGACACGGCGATCGTTCTATTTGGGTAAACCCGCCAGCATACCCATTAGAAACACATGAGATGGATGCTGTGTTTGGTTTACCGTATCAGCGTATTCCTCACCCAAGTTACGGCGACTCTAAAATTCCTGCTTACGACATGATAAAAACGTCAGTTAATATTATGCGCGGTTGTTTTGGTGGTTGTTCGTTTTGCTCAATTACGGAGCATGAAGGGCGTATTATTCAAAGCCGTTCGCAAGAATCAATTATTGAAGAAATTGAACAGATTAGAGATAAGGTACCCGGTTTTACTGGTGTTATCTCTGATTTAGGTGGCCCAACGGCAAATATGTATAAACTGCGTTGTACTAGCAAAAAGGCAGAAAGTACCTGTAGACGTTTATCATGTGTGTATCCTGAAATTTGTAAGCATATGGATACAGATCATACGCCAACAATAGACTTATACAAAAAAGCACGTGAAGTTAAGGGTATCAAAAAGGTATTGATTGCTTCTGGTGTTCGTTACGACTTAGCTGTACGCGACCCGCGTTACGTTAAAGAATTAGTAACGCATCATGTAGGTGGCTACTTAAAAATAGCGCCAGAGCATACAGAAGATGGTCCATTATCAAAAATGATGAAACCAGGTATGGGGGCGTACGATCAATTTAAAGAATTATTTGATAAGTACTCTAAAGAAGCCGGTAAAAAGCAGTATTTAATTCCTTACTTTATATCTGCTCACCCAGGGACAAAAGATGAAGACATGGTAAACATGGCGTTATGGCTTAAATCGAATGACTTTAAGCTTGATCAGGTACAAAATTTTTACCCGTCACCTATGGCTAATGCGACGACTATTTACCACACAGAAATGAACTCTTTACGTAATATAAAAAACAATACAGAAGTTGTTCCAGTACCTAAAGGTGCTCGTCAACGTAGATTACATAAAGCTATTTTACGCTACCATGATGCAGCAGGTTGGCCGATGATACGTGAAGCACTGCGTAAAATGGGTAAAGCTAATTTAATTGGTAAAGGGCCTAACTGTTTAGTGCCTGAAGAAGGGCGTGATGAAAAAGCAGGTAAAGGTGGCAGTAAAGGCGGACGTCCGGCACTAACGCGACATACCGGTTTTAGCCAATTTAAAAAGGCAAACACTAAACCAAAAGTAGGCGGTAATCGTCAAAGTACACGTTAGTGATTCAATCTATTAATAACTAGGGCGTGTTGATCTTTGGTGGGTGAATTTGCAGCAGTATGTTTGGTTTTTAGGCAAGGCGGAGCCTATGTAGTGTGGTTATTCCCCATGAATAGGCGATAACGCAGCATAAATACCAAACATGCGCTGCCCTTTGGGTTCTTTCTAGGGACGATTAACTCTTTGTTGCTCGGTTTTTACTTAGCCCACTAGGTTACAAACCTCGCGCCGCGATTTAATCGCCCCTAGATTGAACAAATTTCAATCCACAAAGATCAACACGCCCTAGTAGATTAGTTTAATTACGCTAAGGGTTTTTAAGCCCTTTTCATGCGTAAATTAAGTAAACCTTGCTCTTTATTATCTATATTATTGTAGGTGATAAAGAGCGAGCTTTTAGAAACCCCTCTTGAGATAGCACGTATTTAGTGTCTATATACTTGCAGTTAGTTTTTTCTTAAAACGTTGATGATAACCACAAACGTAATTTAAGTGACCATAACGGCTGAATGCCTGTTAGCCCTTGCGTCATTTTATTATCTTTTAAGATTATATAAGATGGCGTGACTTGCCCTTGCCAATCGGCAAATATCTCACCGTGTTGATCGTTGACAGTGATAAAACTGTAGCCATGATCATTTAGATACTCATGTATTTTTTGATCCGAACCTGATTTTATTGCGATGCTCACTACAGGGTAGTTATTCTCGTTCGCGAGTTTGTTTATGGCAGGGGAGGTAATACTACAAATAGGGCACCAAGTTCCCCAAAAATAGACAAGTGTTGGTTTATCTTGGCTCATTGCTGCTAAATCAATGTTTTGCCCTTTATAATCTATTAATTGTAATTGAGGATTTGCTGGCATAACAGGTTGTCGCCACCAATTTACAGCGTTATAAATTACGAAAAATATGAGACCATATATCAACACACTTTTTAATATTGATAGGCCTTTTTGTTTTGGCGTTTTTTTAGGTGTGTCTTTTTTATTTTTGGTATCCGTTGTCATAGTTGCAGCTTTACCCTAAGTGTTTTTTACTTTAGTTATTTGCAAAAGTTTCTAATTTAAACCAGCAACCAAGTAGCAGTACCTAAAAAGGCGAATATACCCACAATATCTGTCACCGTGGTTAGCACCACACTCCCTGCAAGTGCTGGGTCTATATTCATTCTTTTAAGAATAATAGGGATACTCGCACCAGCAACACCTGCCACCACTAAGTTCATAAACATAGCGAAGGCGAGTACGCCACCAAGCATAAAGTCCCACTGCCATAGGGCAATAACACCTGCAATTAACAACGACCACAAAACACCGTTTAACGCGCCAATAGCAAGCTCTTTCATCATCAAGAAACGTTGGTTTGTTTGATTTATATGACCTACCGCAATACCACGAATAACAAGCGTTAATGATTGGCTACCTGCAACACCGCCCATAGAAGGGACAATACCGTTAAGTACAGCTAAAATAGGTAAAACATCTAAAGTGCCTTCAAAAAAGCTAGCTACAAAAGCAGCTGCAAGTGCAGTTAGTAAGTTGACACCTAACCAAACTGAGCGTTTTTTAGAGCTTTTTAGTACTGGCGCAAAGGTATCTTCTTCATCATCAAGGCCGGCTAAGCCCAATAAACTATGCTCAGCATCTTCGCGGATTACGTCAACGATGTCATCGATAGTGACACGACCAAGGAGCTGATCGTTATCATCAACTACGGGGGCCGATATCCAATTATGACGTTCAAATAATTGCGCGACTTCACTTTCATCCATAGAGATTGGAATGGATTCACAATCTTCATCCATTAAATCGCGAACAATTTTTTCTGGCGGGTTAGTTAATAATGTACTTAGCGATAAAGCGCCTATAAAGCAGTTATGCTTATCAACAACGTACAAGTCATCGGTACCTTCTGGCAACTCACCGCGTAGCCTAATATACCTAAGTACAACATCGAGCGTAACGTCAGGGCGAATGGTCACCGTATCGGTGTTCATTAGCGCGCCAGCAGAACGCTCTTGATACGAAAGTGCTTGTGTTGCACGTTCACGGTCTTGAATGTCCATCGCGCTAACAACGTCTTTATAAACGGTGTCTGGCAGACTACGTAATACTTCACCTAAGTCATCGTGGCCCATATCTTCTGTTGCGGCTGCAATGTGCTTAGGTTCCATTTGGGCAATAATGCCTAAACGAACATCTTCTGATAGTTCTTCAAGAACATCGCCTTGCACATCAGGATCAACCAACTGCCAAAGGAGTCGGCGAATTTTATGCGGTGATGATTCTAATAATAATGCGGTATCACAAGGAGCTGTTTTTGCGAGCATGCGCCTAACTTGAACAAATTGACCACTATTGAGTGACTTAGTCACCTGTTTTAGTTGCTGTAGTGGGTAATCTTGTTCAAAAGCTTCAGGCATTGGCGTCCTTTATAAATTTTTATATTATTTTATGGGGAGAGGTGAGTTAACTGGCGTCACTAACCGTATTTATTTTATATATCTGTTTTAGTTGGGGCATTAGTAATGCGAGCATTATTTTTATAACTGTTTATTCTTGTTCATTAAAACGTTGTGCTATTAATTCTCCAACAGCATGTAAAGCTTGCTCAGAATCGGGGCCTTTGCATACAACTTTTACTTCTTTGCCTTGGCTACTTTCAAGTAACATTAGTGCAAGTACGCTATCGCCTGCAGCTTCTTTGTCATCTTGAAATAATGTAATTGTCGCATCAAACTGCACAGCCAATTGGGCAAGCACGGTGGCTGCTCTGGCATGCAATCCTAATTTGTTTTTTATTAAAAAAGTGTCTTCACAATGCATAACTTACTCTACCTAAGCTGAACAGGTGATTATTCAGCTATATTATTTTTCTTGTTCGCGATGGCGAATTTTCACATTGGGATGTGTCATTGCAAAACTTTCACCGATAGTTTGCGCTAAATATACAGAGCGATGTTGTCCGCCTGTACACCCAATGGCAATGGTTAAATAACTGCGGTTATTTCGCTCTAAGTGCGGTAACCACGTTTGTACAAATGTTTGAATTTGCCATGTGAATTTTTGCACTATACTGTGATTGGCCAAATAATCTTTAACGGGTTGATCTAACCCATTTAAAGGTTTTAATTCAGGTTCCCAATGTGGATTTGGTAAAAAGCGTGCATCAAATACGTAATCTGCTTCTTTTGGTATGCCGTGTTTAAAACCAAACGATTCAAAAGTGACAATCAGTTGTTTATCTTTTTTACCTAAAATCTTTTCACGAATAGATTCAGCGAGTTGATGAACACTCAAATCAGTCGTGTCTATCATAAAGTCGGCGCGGGTGATTAATACATCAAGTAATTCTTTTTCTTTTTTGATGGCTAAATCAAGAGGCAACGAGTCAATTGATAGTGGGTGTAATCTACGAGTTTCAGAAAAACGTTTTATCAATGTTTGATCGTCGCTATCTAAATAAAATAACGTAGGGTTTGCAAAGCCTGGCAAGTATTCAAGAATATCGTTAAATTCATCTTGTTGTTTAGGGATGTTCCGTACATCAATGCTAACAGCAATTTTATCGTAGCTATCAGACACACTGCGAACTAATGAAGGAAGCAAGTTAACTGGAATATTATCTACGCAATAATAACCTAAATCTTCTACAATGCGTAAAGCAACCGACTTTCCAGAACCAGAACGGCCGCTTATGATAATTAACTCCATTTAACACCCTTTATAAAACTATGATTGATTGACAATAACTTGGTAAAGCTCAGTATCTGATTTTGCACTGCGTAACTGTTTACAAAAATCTTTGTTGTTTAGTTTATCAGCAATGGTTGCTAGAGTCTTTAAGTGCTGCTGGTTATCGCCATCTGGTACGATGAGTGCGACGAAAATATCAACAGGGCGATTATCGATTGCATCAAAATTTATTGGAGTTTCGCTAACGAGTACTAAAGCCAAAGGCTCTTCTGCACCGCTCATTCTTCCATGAGGAATGGCAATGCCACGCCCTATACCTGTACTACCCAATTTTTCTCTGCTCATTAAAGCATTAAGAATATCTTGTTGCGGTAAATACGGAAGTTTGTCGTGAGCAAGTTCGCTAATGAACTCTAAAATTCTTTTTTTGCTATTAAAAAGGACCGCAGCTTTGCTGCAGTCCTGGCATATAAGTGAGCTTAATTTCATCATATTAGTGTCGAGCAAGCTTCTCTTTGTGTTTAATTACTTGTCGATCGAGCTTGTCGATCAACGAGTCAATGGCGGCATACATATCTTGATGTTCTGTAGAGGCAAATAACTCAGCACCGCTTACGTGTATGGTGGCTTCTGCTTTTTGATTTAATTTTTCTACATCGAGAATGACATGAACATTATTAATATGATCAGAGTGTCTTTCTAGCTTCGCAAATTTGGTATTAATATAGTCTCTTAGTGAATCGGTTAATTCTACGTGACGACCAGTTAAGTTTAGTTGCATAAGCATTACCCTCTTTTTTTGCGTCTTAAATCAAACTTTTACGTTGATTTGACGGTGGAATAGCCAGAGATTCGCGGTATTTTGCGATTGTACGTCTCGCTACTTTAATTCCTTGCTCAGCCAATATATCCGCTATTTTGCTATCACTCAATGGTTTTGCTGAGTTTTCTGCTGCGATTAATTTTCGGATAAGCGCACGGATTGCTGTAGATGAACATTCACCACCGTTTTCGGTGCTTACATGGCTTGAGAAAAAGTATTTAAGCTCAAATATACCACGGGGTGTGTGCATATACTTTTGGGTTGTTACGCGCGAAATTGTTGATTCGTGCATTTCTACCATTTCAGCAACATCATTTAAAACCATTGGTTTCATGGCTTCAGGACCGTGTTCAAAAAAGCCTTGTTGTTGCTTAACAATACAATTTGTTACTTTTAATAGCGTGTCGTTTCTACTTTCTAAGCTTTTAATAAACCATTTAGCTTCTTGTAAATGCGAGCGAATAAACTGGCTGTCACCACTGGATTTTACAGTGCGAGACATTGCCGCGTATTGGCTATTAACACGAATTTTAGGCATGCTGTCTGGGTTTAACTCAACAACCCAGCGGCCTTTAATTTTTTTAACTGACACATCAGGAATAACATACTCAGATTCTTCTCTTACAATAGTATCTGCAGGTTTAGGGCTTAGAGTATGTATTAATGTCATTACTTCCTTAAGCTCTTCTTCTTTGAGCTTAGTTTTCTTCATTAATGTACGATAGTCACGAGCAGCTAATAAATCAATATGCTCGGTTAAAATCATTTTTGTTTCATTAATGTAAGGTGTTTCTTTATCAAACTGGTTAAGCTGAATACACAAACACTCTTGTAAACTACGTGCAGCAATACCAACAGGATCAAACAGTTGGATGCGTTTTAATACAGCTTCAATTTCATCAAGTTCGACTTCGTTATCATCTTCGTTTTCTTGATTAAAGCTTTCTAAAATCTCTTCGCAGCTTAGTGTTAAAATACCTGAATCATCGACGGCTTCTACAATCGCAATAGCAATAGCTTCGTCTGTAGGGCTAAATGGCGTTAGTTGTAACTGCCACATTAAATACTCATGGAGCGTTTCAGTAGAGGCGCCTTGGTATATTGATTCGTCTTCAGGCATCGGACCCGATGATGCTGCTGGGGCGGCACTCATGTACTCATCCCAACTAACATCCATAGCCATGTCGTCACTTAGCGTGTCTTTTGCAAGTGCTTCACCACTATCTTGTTCGTATTCACTTGGAGCATCATCGGCAGATGCGCTAACAGTTATGTCATCTGTATCTGCTTTTTGCTCGTTTTTACCTGCAGCGTCTTCTGAATAGTCTGCTTCTTCAACCTCTAATAGCGGGTTGCTGTCGAGAGCTTCTTGTATTTCTTGCTGGAGATCCAATGTACTGAGTTGCAACAAACGAATAGCTTGTTGCAGCTGTGGAGTCATTGTAAGTTGCTGGCCCATGCGCAGCTGTAGTGATTGCCTCATGTATCTCTAACAATCCTTTTATGTTGTTATAATTAATACTAGCAGATGCTTAAAGACATGGCGTAAATGTTACAGCCTAAATTGCTCGCCTAAGTAAACATCGCGTACTGTTTTATCATTTAATACGTGTTCTGGAGTACCTGATGCAATCAGCTCCCCATGAGAAACAATGTAGGCTTTTTCACAAACATCAAGGGTTTCTCTTACGTTATGATCGGTAATTAATACACCAATCCCACGATTTTTAAGATGTTCTATTATTTTCTTTATATCTAATACCGAAATCGGGTCAACACCTGCAAATGGTTCATCCAGTAATATAAATTTAGGATCTGCTGCCAGGGCACGTGCTATTTCAACACGACGACGTTCGCCTCCTGACAATGCCATACCTTGGCTATCACGAATGTGTTGTATGCTAAATTCATCTAATAATTTATCGAGAGTGTCTTCTCTAGCTTGTTTATTTAACTCTTTGCGCGTTTCTAAAATGGCCATTAAGTTTTGATAAACAGTCAGCTTTCTGAATATTGAAGACTCTTGCGGTAAGTAGCCAATGCCTAATCTAGCACGACTATGCATAGGTAAAAGAGTAATATCGTTATCGTCTATCGATATTTTACCTTTGTCGCTAGGTACAAGTCCTACTATCATATAAAACGTGGTGGTTTTACCTGCGCCGTTAGGGCCAAGTAAGCCAACAATACTGCCAGCTTTGACTTCAAGGCCGACGTTTTTTACAACTTCACGGCCTTTATAGCTCTTTGCTAATAGCTCTGCTTTTAATGTGCTCATGGTTGACCTTTGTCGCTTTTTTTACTTTTTTTAGTCTCGATTGGCACTAAAATTGTGTGAACGCGGTCAGTTGAGTTTTCATCTTTTTCGGCACTGATTAGCTGCTGCTCTATATCGTAGGTAATGCTTTTAGCATTTATTTTTTGTCCCGCTTGCGATACTTGTGCATTACCAACAAGCGTTAAAAAACGCTTAGATACATCATAACGTACTTCGTCAGCACTGGCGCTCATAGTCGTGCCATCTGATTGCTTTTCTTCAAAGTGCGCAGGGCTACCTGTAGCAATTAATAATTGTTTATTATCACCAAGTTCATCGCGTTTATGTACTTCTAAGCGGTCGGCTGTGATACGGCGGTTACCGTGAATAATTTCAACGTTTTTCTCAAAAATTCCGACATTAGCTTTTAATTGACCTTCTTGCTTATCGGCGCTTATTGAAATTTGATTTGCAGTCGGTTGCGTGTTTTGCTCTGCAGCACTACTATTAAATGCTAGTATAAGTGTAGGAATAATAAGTGATTTTAATATTTTATTGGTCATAATATATGGTTCGCGTATGGTTAATTAGTTTTATCACTTCGGTTTTTAAGTCGGCTTCTAGGCCTTTACCAGTGATTTTTAAATTGGGTCCAGTGATGATAACGGGTTGCTCCGAACGCATTGTTAATAGCTTTATATCTACCTGAATATTATCAGCATTGATTTTGTCTATCATGGCGTTATCGGTTAAGTTTTTGGCAACCACATTGCCTTCTAAAATTAATTGTTTGTCTTCGTATAATGTTGCTTCGTCTGCATTTATTTGCCACTTTTGCTTTTCGTTATATAAAGTAAAAATAGGTTTTTCAAAAAACGTAAAACCTAATTGTTGATATAGCTCCATTTTAGCCGCAGTGACTTTGTGGCTAATTTTACCTTGTTCGTCATAGGCTGTTTGTTTGAGTTCTATGGCTATGTAATCAGGCTTGGCAATAACTTCAGGCTCAGTCTGAGGCACAATATTTGTTTGTGTAAAATAAGGGTACCAAAGCCAAACCATACAGCTAATGAATAAAACGCTTAATATTATGCGCGCTGCATTCATGAACTAGTGCCTTGTGTAGTCAACGCTTTACCATTTTCAAGCATAAGTAAGTCTGTGAGCTCTCTTACTGCACCAAAGCCGCCAGGCATTTGCGTTACATAGTGTGATAAACGTTTAATAAGTGGATGGGCATCATTTACTGCAACAGCAAAGCCGACTAATTCCATAACGGGCATGTCAGGACCATCATCACCGATATAAGCAATTTGTTCATCGCTAAGGTTGAGTTTGTCCTTTAATTCTTGATAGGCAATGAGCTTATTTTCTTGGCCTTGATAAATATGCTGTACGGTTAAGCTGCTCATACGTTGTTGCACTATTTGTGAATGACGACCAGTAATTACAGCCACTTCAAAGCCACTGTTTATAAGCGCTTTAATGCCAAAACCATCTTTTGTATTAAATGCTTTTAGCTCTTCACCTTGATTACCAAGATAAATACGGCCATCAGAAAATACACCATCAATATCGCATATAAGTAGTTTTACTTTTTTAGCGCGTGCTTTTGCATCATCGCTCAGCGGTTGATAGAGTTCTTCAAATTGCATTTATAATACTCCTGCTTTTAATAGGTCTTGCATGTTTAATGCGCCAATAGGTTGGTTTTCCTCATTGACGACGATTAAGCCATTTATACGTTTGTTTTCCATAATATTAAGCGCTTCAGCAGCCAAAATATCTTGCGTAGCCGTAGTGCATGACTTAGTCATAACAACATCTATTTGTGTTGTATGAATATCAATTCTTTGTTCTAAAATACGACGCAAATCGCCATCGGTAAATAATCCCACGAGTTGCTGATTTTCACCAACAATGGCTGTCATGCCTAAACCTTTAGCAGACATTTCAATAAGGGCGTCTTTAACTGTTTGTGAAACGCTAATAATAGGTGTATTTGCGCCGCTGTGCATAACATCTTTTAAAGTAAGTAATAAGCGCTTGCCTAAACTACCACCTGGGTGAGATAGCGCGAAGTCATCAGCTGTAAAGCCGCGAGCTTCTAATAATGCAACCGCCATGGCATCGCCCATCGCAAGCGTTGCAGTGGTACTTGATGTAGGAGCTAGACCCAATGAACAGGCTTCTTTTTCTACTTTAATACACACATGTACATTAGCAAGGGTCGCCATGGTTGATTGCGTATTGCCAGTCATCGATATCATTTTGGCACCAAGTCGTTTTAAAACCGGAATTATATTTAAAACTTCGCTGGTCTCCCCTGAATTAGAAATAAGCATAACCACGTCATTTTTAGTGATCATACCTAAATCACCATGACTTGCTTCACCAGGGTGAACAAAAAATGCTGGACTGCCAGTGCTTGCAAGGGTTGCCGCTATTTTATTGCCAATATGACCTGACTTACCCATACCAATGACAATAATACGGCCTTCGCAGTCGTACATTAATTGGCACGCGTTATGAAAATTTTCATCTACATATTGTGCAATATCACTAAGTGCTTGGCGCTCAACATCTAAAACGCGAAGGCCTTGTTCAATAAAATTTAGCGTTGCCATAATTTATCCTACTTGACTAAAAATATACCCTTGGTAACCCAAAAATGCTATTAGCAATAAGCCGCCTTCTACTCTATTGATACGTTGGGTGCCTCTAAAGTTCAATGACATAATAATAAGAGCAAGTGTTGCACCAATCATAATTAATACGTCTCGGCTTACTAATGATGGGTCAATGGCAGAAGGGTTGATAATACCGGCAAGTGGTAATACCGCTAGAATATTAAATATGTTTGAGCCGACAATATTACCTAGTGCTAAATCATCTTCATTTTTAAGTACACCTGCAACCGAAGCGGCAAGTTCAGGCAAACTAGTACCGATGGCAATAATTGTTAAGCCAATGACTAAATCGCTTAGGCCAAAATATTTAGCAATATCGACAGCTGAACCTATTAAAAAGTGTGAACTAACAGGTAGGAGTATCATGCCGACAACTAACCAAAATACCGCTTTTTTTGTAGGTACATCGTTTGGTACATCGTCGCAGGCTTCTGACACAAATGGATCATCTTGGTTTTTTGCACGCATAGATACAATAATTAACCCACCGATGAATACGATAAAGCCAACCAAAAGTGCAACACCTTCATTAAATGAAAAGTAGTTATCTGAGAACACATACCAAGTAACTAAAGATACGAGCATCACTAATGGCATTTCACGTTTTAATGTACTTGATGAAACTGAAAGAGGGCGAAATAAAGCAGTGATGCCTAACACAAGTAAAATGTTTGTAATGTTAGAGCCAACAGCATTGCCAACGGCTGTGTCGGTTTTGTTAGCCAGAGCGGCAGAGGCTGAAACCATCATTTCGGGCGCTGAAGAGCCCATAGCTACCACGGTTAAACCAACAATAAGTGTAGGTACACCAAAGTTTTTAGCAAGAGCCGCAGCGCCATAAACAAACCTGTCTGCACTCCAAACAAGAGCTGCAAAACCAAGAATTAAAATAACAAACGAGGTAACCATTGTGTTAAGCCAGTTATACAAAATACGGATGGCGCGAATAGTAACAAAAGCCAAGATGAAAGTATAAATAAAAGAGTAAGGTCAACTACGTAACAATGCTGCTTTTAAACAGCTAATTTAAAAATTTAAGCCGGGGTTAAGCTGTTTTGAGCGAGTCTTATAATCCTTTTCATGGGTGTATTACAAAATCTTACGAATTGTTTTTTCCATCTTTGACAAAAAAGCTTTAAAATAGGTGCACTAGTGAACATTTTTATGGAGAGCGACTTGTCGCAATCAATAGTAGAAGTCAAGGATGTTAGCTTTTCGAGAGGCAATAGAATCATATATAAAAATATGAGTTTTAGCGTTCCTAAAGGTAAAATTACTGCGATCATGGGGCCAAGCGGAATTGGCAAAACCACTATGTTGCGTTTAATTGGTGGTCAGCTTAAACCAGATTCAGGTGATATTTTATTTGAAGGTGGCAGCATTCCTAAAATGTCTCGTAAAGAGTTATACGAAGCACGTACTAAAATGAGTATGCTTTTTCAAAGTGGTGCGTTGTTTACTGATATGTCGGTATTTGACAATATCGCATTTCCTATAAGAGAGCACACAAAGCTAAGCGAAGACCTTATCCGATTAGTTGTGTTAATGAAGCTGCAAGCAGTAGGGCTACGTGGCGCTAAAGATTTAATGCCCTCTGAGTTGTCCGGCGGTATGGCAAGGCGTGCTGCACTTGCGCGCGCTATAGCACTTGATCCTGAGCTAATCATGTACGATGAGCCATTTGCAGGACAAGATCCTATTTCGATGGGCGTATTGGTTAAGCTAATTAAGTCGCTTAATGAGGTATTGGGTTTATCGTCTTTAATCGTGACGCACGATGTGACGGAGGTAATGAGTATTGCCGAGCACGTTATAATTATCGCCGATCAAGGGGTAATTGGTTGTGGTACTCCTGATGAAATGCGTAATCATGAATCCCCTTTAGTTCAACAGTTTTTAAAAGGCTTGTCGGATGGTCCAGTACCATTTCATTTTCCGGCTCAAGCTTATGCAGACGAACTACTTGGAGAAAAAGCATAATGCTGGATTTATTTCAAAAGCTAGGGCATAAAACGCTAGGACGCTTTGCGGCTCTTGGCCGTTCGGCTTTTATGCTGTTTAGTGCATTAGTGCATGTTCCTAATTTTAAAAAAGGCACACCGTTACTTGTTCGCCAGCTTTATATGGTGGGTTCGCAATCGTTACTCATTATTATGGTGTCGGGTTTGTTTATCGGCATGGTATTGGCTTTACAAGGTTACACCGTATTAGTTGGTTATGGCGCTGAGGATAGCTTAGGGCCGTTAGTGGCACTGAGTTTATTGCGAGAACTGGGCCCGGTTGTTACTGCATTACTATTTGCAGGACGCGCAGGTAGCGCATTGACTGCTGAAATTGGCTTAATGAAAGCAACAGAGCAACTCTCATCACTTGAGATGATGGCAATCGATCCGCTAAAACGTATTATTGCACCACGCTTTTGGGCGGGTTTTATAAGCATGCCATTGCTTGCATTGATATTTTCAGCCGTAGCAATCATAGGCGCTCATTTAGTAGGTGTAGATTGGCTGGGGGTTGATACAGGTAGTTTTTGGTCAATCATGCAATCACAAGTGTCGTTTCAGCAAGACATACTAAACGGTATTATTAAGAGTTTTGTATTTGCCATAGTGGTGACCTGGATTGCGCTTTATAAAGGATATGACTGTGTGCCGACCTCAGAAGGGATCAGCAAAGCAACCACCGAAACGGTTGTTCATTCGTCATTAGCAGTTTTAGGTTTTGACTTTATTTTGACAGCGGTAATGTTTACCAGCTAATAGGGTATAGATAATGAATTCACGGAAATTAGAAATTTTAGTTGGTTTTTTTGTAGCACTTGGCATTTTAGCTTTTGCGATGCTTGCACTTAAAGTTGCCAATTCAGGTATTAGTGGCTCTGGCGAAACATATACGCTTAATGCCAAGTTTGAAAACATCGGCTCGTTAAAAGCGCGTGCGCCGGTAAAAGTAGGTGGTGTTGTAATTGGTCGTGTTGAATCAATTTATGTTCACCCACAAGAGTTTTTACCAGTCGTTAATATGACTATTGATGCACAGTACTTATGTCGTTTTTCAGACACGAGTTCAATCTCTATTTTAACGTCGGGTATTTTAGGTGAGCAGTACTTAGGTATTCACCCTGTAATTTCTCCAGATTCTGCTAAGCAACGTTGTTTAGGCGAAACAGTGACTGAAAACAAGCAAGACGAAGCAATTGACGACTTATTTGGCATAGAAAGCAAAGCACTAGGTGATGGCGATTCAATCACTGATACTAAGTCTGCTATTGTACTTGAAGAATTAATCGGGCAGTTTTTATTCAACCAAGGTAGTGAGTAATTATTATGTTGAAAAAGTTTTTAGCTATTGTAGCAATTGGCACAATGACGCTAACTCAAAGCGTAAGTGCAGCAGATGTGAAATTAATCGATCCAAATAAAATGGTACGCCAAGTTGCCGATAATACATTTGCACGTATTAAAAAAGATCAGCCATTAATTGTTAAAAATCAAGAGCATCTTCGCGTAATCGTTGAAGAAGAATTAATGCCTTATATCGACTACAAATATGCAGCACTTCGCGTACTAGGTAGTGAAGTATCTAAAGTACGTGCAATTACCGACGAAGCTGAAAAAGCCAAAGCAATTAAAGAAATTCAACGCTTTATTGGTGTGTTTAGAGAGTATTTAGTGGCTACTTATGCAGGTGTATTCACTCAATATACAAACCAGAAAGTTGAGTTTGGTGCAGAACAAGCATTTAAAGGCAAAGATGTCGTTGTTGTTAAGACTAAAATTATTGAAGATGGTAAACCTGATATCAGAATCGATTTTAAAGTACGCGAAGACCGTGACGGTGAATGGCGCGCGTACGATATGATTGCTGAAGGTATTAGTTTACTAGATGCAAAACAAAGTGAGCTACAAGGTATTTTGCGTCAGCAAGGTATTGATAATGTAAGTAACCTTTTAGAGCAAAAGAGTCAGCTACCAGTTCAGTTTAGAGGCAGTAACTCGAATGACTAAATTGGCAATAAGCCAAGTTGATGGACAACATTTTCGAGTAAACGGTGAGCTTACTCGAAATTCAATTGGCGATGAACAGCTTCTGAACAACAAGCTATTAACCAAGCATAAAATCATCTATTTCGACCTAAGTGGTGTATCTAGGGTTGACACAGCGGGCTTAGCTTGGTTAATTCACTCTTTTGCAGAATTAAAGCAGCAAGGCATTCGCCTTGAATTGCAAAACCTACCTGAGCAATTGCAAAATTTAATGCAATTGGGTCAGGTTACAACCCTATTTGAGTGAGAGTTATGGAAACTAGCCAAGTCGAAACATTATTACGCGAAGAACTTCAATTAGCTGAAGTACATGTAAAAGCCAATGGTAGTCATTATGAAGTTGTTGCAGTCGGTGAATGCTTTGACGGTTTAAGCCGAGTTAAAAAGCAGCAGCTAGTTTATGGCCCATTAATGAATACAATTTCAGATGGCACAATTCACGCAGTATCTATTCGTGCATTTACTCCTGTAGAGTGGAAGCGTGAACAAAAATTTATTTTACCGCAATAAATAGGGCCTCTTAATGGATCAATTTGTAATTCAAGGTGGTACTTCACTTGCTGGTGAAGTGACTATTTCTGGCGCTAAAAATGCCGCACTTCCTATTTTGTTTGCTTCATTATTAGCTGATGGAAAAAGTACATTTACTAATGTACCGCGCCTTCGCGATATAGTGACCACTGAAGCCTTATTAAAAACTCTAGGCGCTGATGTTAATTGGCACGGCGATACGCTAGTGATTGACGGCGCAACGGTTAATAAAACATTAGCGCCATACGACTTAGTTAAGCAAATGCGAGCCTCAGTACTTGCATTAGGCCCTTTAGTTGCACGTTTTGGTGAAGCTCAAGTGTCTTTACCTGGAGGGTGTGCTATTGGTGCTCGTCCTGTTGATATACATATTCAAGGTTTGGAGCGCATGGGCGCACAAATAAACGTTGAAAATGGTTATATTAATGCCAAGGTAAACGGTCGCTTAAAAGGCGCAGAAATCTTTATGGAAATGGTAAGCGTAGGCGCTACCGAAAACCTATTGATGGCAGCTGCGCTAGCTGATGGTAGAACCATACTTGATAATGCTGCACGCGAGCCCGAAATAATTGATTTAGCTAACTGCTTAATTGCTATGGGCGCTAAAATTACGGGTGCAGGCACTAGCCGCATTGAAGTTGAAGGCGTTGAACGTTTAGCCGGATGTGAGCACAGCATTTTACCAGACAGAATAGAAACAGGTACATTTTTAGTCGCTGCAGCAATGGCAGGCGGTGAAGTACTTTGTAAAAACACTGACTTTCATTCTCTTGAGCCTGTGATTGAAAAATTACGCGCTACGAATGCACACCTAGAAGTACATAACGACAGTATTTATCTTGATATGCGTGGCCGAGAACTGAGAGCCGTGAATATTAAAACAGCTCCACACCCAGGTTTCCCTACGGATATGCAAGCTCAGTTTACAGCATTGAATGTAGTAGCAAATGGTAGTGCAACGATTACAGAAACGATTTTTGAAAACCGTTTTATGCATGTACCAGAGTTGCAGCGTATGGGTGCTAATATTCGTTTAGAAGGGCATACCGCAATTTGTGGTGAGACTGAAAGCTTAACGGGCGCGCAAGTTATGGCAACCGATCTACGCGCTTCAGCTAGTTTAATTTTAACGGGTATAGTGGCACAAGGTGAAACGGTTGTTGACCGTATTTATCACGTTGATAGAGGTTATCAGCGCATTGAAGATAAACTAAGTGCATTAGGTGCAAATATCAAACGTAGAAGTAGTTAAGTAGATATTTAACAAGATTTTAAAAAGGTCGGATATGCAAATTGCTATCCGACCTTTTTATTGACGATTTATGCAGGTTGATATTATTCTTTATTAAAGCTTTGTTTCAAGCTCAGCTACTACCACCATGATTTTTTCTATTTTCCCATCTCTGTAAAGCTCAAATTCTATTTCTTTACCTGGTTCTGTATTACCTATTTTTTCAAGCACTTTTTGTGGATTTGCTACCGAAAGCCCTGCAATTTTAATAACAATATCTTGCTCTTCAATACCCGCTTGCCATGCTGGTCCCAAAGGGTCTAAGTTAGTAATTCGCATGCCCGTAACGGGAGTTAGGCTGTCGTTTACTTCTTTACCGGTACTATCTACTGCTGTGCCTTCAAAGCCTAAATAGCCGCGCACAACGCGACCATGACGAATGAGCTTACCCATTACTTTTTTAGCAAGTGAGTAAGGAACCGCAAAGAATATTCCTTGAATATTCAAGTTCTCACGCGTTTTAAACTGCGCAGAAGTAATGCCGACTAAATCACCATTGGAGTTAACTAATGCGCCGCCAGAGTTGCCCACATTAATAGCCGCATCCATTTGCAATAAGTTATTGTACGGACTGTCTGTAATTTTTTGCTTACCCGTTGCGCTAATAATGCCTTGCGTGATTGTTTGGCCTAAATTAAGCGGGTTACCTATGGCAAGTACAACATCGCCTACACTGGATACATAGCTATCATTTACAGGAATTACCGGGAGGTGATCTGCATTGATTTTAAGTAAGGCTAAATCAGTAATAGTATCAAAACCAATTAGCTGTACATCAAAAAAGCGTCTGCCATCGGTTAGAATAACCATAATTTGATCTGCATTATTAACAACATGGTAGTTGGTAAGAATGTAACCGTCTTGCGACATGATGACGCCAGAGCCTAGCTCTTGTACCGTGTTTTTTCTTTTATAACGAGGTTCTTTGGAAATACTTTCTGAAAAAATAGTAACCACAGAAGGAGCAGCTCGTTTAACTGCATCAGAAAAGCTCAGGTGACTCGAACTCATTGCGCTTGGTAGGGGAACATTTGGAAGTAAAGCCGCTCGCATATTAGGGCTGAAAAAAACCACTAAAAAAGCAATACTTAGGCCTGCAAATAAAGGGGGAAGAATAAATTTTATTAGTTTCAGCACGATTTTCTTATTATGTAAGTGAGCAATCTCTTTATGATGACATAAAAAAAATAACAGCGGCAAGTGCCACTGTTATTTTTATTACATTAATAGTGCTATTTATTACTGAATTAAAATAAATATAGACTCACGACCACGTTGCACGCCAAGTACTATATTACCTTTTGTACTGTCGATGATTTTATTCATGTCGCGAATTGTTTCTACTCGTTGACGATTCACTTGCATAATAATATCGCCTTCTTCAAGGCCAACACGGGCAGACGGTGAGCGAGGATCTACAGAAGTAACCTCAACACCTTTATTACTATTTTTTTGTACATTTTCAAGTGTCGCGCCTTGGAATGCAGGATGCAGCTCTTCACCGGTCGCTGTAACACCTGATGCACCATCAAGGGTTACTTTCACTGTTTTAATTTTACCATCGCGGTAAATGCCTAGTTTTATCTCACGGCCTTCACCTAGCGTAGCAATTTTACTACGTAGTTCATGGAAGCCACTAATGTCGCCACCGTTTATGCTAACAATAACGTCACCAGCTTCAATTCCAGCCTTACTTGCGGCAGTGTCGTCCATTACTTGCATTACATAAGCACCTTGTTTGACATCAAGTTGCTGTGCTTTTGCAAGTCCAGCATCAAGTGGACGACCAGAAATGCCTAACGAGCCTCGACGCACTTCACCATGTTCAATAATTTGATCGACTAGATTTTTCATCATATTAGATGGAATCGCAAAACCAATGCCCACGTTGCCGCCAGAAGCACCTAAAATAGCGGTATTAATACCAATCAACTCACCATTGAGGTTAACTAAGGCACCGCCAGAATTACCTTGGTTAATAGCTGCGTCGGTTTGAATGAAATCTTCGTAGCCCTCAATGTTTAAACCACTTCGACCAAGGGCACTAACAATACCTGATGTAACTGTGTGGCTAAGACCAAATGGGTTACCAATAGCGACAGCAAAGTCACCCACTCGTAAATTATCTGAGTTAGCGAGTTTGATTTCAGTTAAGTCATCAGCGTCTATTTGTAAAAGAGCGATGTCTGATTCTGTGTCAGTACCAATTTTAGTTGCTTCAAATTCACGGCCATCTTCGAGAGTAACTACCATTTTTTCGGCGTCTTGGATTACGTGGTTATTAGTCACTACATAGCCCTCATCAGCATCAATAATGACCCCAGAACCTAATCCACTAAATTGGCGTTTTTGACTGCGAGGCTGCTGTTGTCCAAAAAAGTATTCGAGAGGATCTGCACGGCGGCGTACTTCTTTAGAGCCTGAAACTTGGATACTTACAACACCAGGAGATATTTTCTCTAGCATGGGCGCAAGAGTGGGTAGTTGTTGACCATTTACTGCAATTGGCATTTTTGCATAAGACGCTACAGGGCTCATTAATAAGCTTGTAGATAAAATAGCTGCGCTGATAAGTGATAATTTCATTTTCATAGTCAGGGGTAACTCCACTTAAGATAAAGCAAAAACAAAAAGGGCTACTTTAAAAGCAGCCCTTTTTGGTTTATTAAGATAAAACAACAAAGCTGTTATATCTAAAGACTATGGGGTCTAAAAAAAGTTCATCAAGATACTTTAGAATGTTCTGAAACTTTATTTTGACCAGCAAATAAACCAGATTCACCCGATACATAATCAGCTGGTTGTGCTGCGGCTGAAGAACGATCTGAACGACGCTCTTTTAAAGACGCTTGTAGTTGTTCTGTTGTTTCTTTAGAAAAATAAGGTTCTGCTGGTGCTTTATTTCTATCTTCTAGAAGAAGTTGGTTTGTTTCTTCAACGTGACTAAGCAGTTGATCATAGTTTTCTTTCATTTTATTTACGAGCTTGCCAGTATTCGCTAAATGATCAGCTACATCTTGACGATACTGCTCTAACGCATTTTCAGCTTGCTCTGCCTGCTCTTTTAATTCATCTTGTTTGAATTGTTTTTTAGTAACAAATGCGCCAATAAAAAATGCTACAACAGCAGCAATAACAATTAAACCTACCCACATAACTGTGCCCATAAAAACTACCCCTTTGGGAAAATAACTAACGAATGCCGATTCAATTATAAATCATACTAAGTGTAATATACCCCGAGTTATGATGCGTGTTAATATGCTTTGCAAATTAAACTGTGTTTTAACTGTAAATAGATATGACTCCTTGGCAAACATACCAACAAGACTTAAAGCGAGATGACTTTGTACACGACGCAGCACAAGAAAATGCTGTGCGCCATTTACAACGTCTATACGATGACCTAACTCAGGCAAAGCCAAAACAAAAAGGTTTTTTTGCTAAGTTATTTAGTAAAGATGAACCTGCGCCTATAAAAGGTTTGTACTTTTGGGGTGGAGTAGGGCGTGGTAAAACTTATTTAGTTGACACTTTTTACGAATCACTACCGGGCACACGTAAAATGCGCGTGCACTTTCATCGATTTATGCACCGAGTGCATAATGAGCTTAAAAAACTAAACAATACGGCTAATCCATTAGAAAAAATAGCCGACACTTTCAAAGCAGAAACAGACATAATTTGTTTTGATGAGTTTTTTGTTCAAGATATTACCGATGCTATGTTGCTAGGTGGCTTAATGGAAGCGCTATTTGCACGGGGTATAGTACTTGTTGCTACATCTAATATAGTGCCTGATGAGCTTTACAGAAATGGCTTGCAGCGCGCCCGCTTTGTCCCTGCTATAGAACTGGTTAAGCTCAATACAGAAATAGTTAATGTAGACTCAGGTATTGATTATCGGTTGCGTACCTTAGAGCAAGCCGAAATTTTTCATAGTCCGTTAGATAAAGAAGCGGATAAAAACTTATTTGAATACTTCGATAAGCTATCGTCAGAGCCTGGACAATTAGATGAGCCGATAGAGATAGAAGGTCGTTTAATCAAAACGCGAAAAGTAGCTAAATGCGTGGTGATGTTTGAGTTTAGTGAATTATGCGAAACAGCGCGTAGTCAGGTTGATTACATGGAGATTAGCCGCTTATATAATACGGTGATTATTTCTAACGTAAAACAGCTTGGGCAAACTAATGATGATGCCGCTAGACGCTTTATTGCTTTAGTAGATGAATTTTACGAGCGCCATGTAACTTTAATTATATCGGCTGAAAAACCTATTACCGAACTTTATACCCAAGGTAATTTAAACTTTGAATTTAAGCGCTGTATAAGCCGTTTGCAAGAAATGCAGTCTTTAGAGTATTTAGCTAGAGAGCATTTGGTTTAAATTAGTAGGTAAAAGTGTAATAGGTTAGCCATTAAAAATAAGAGGTGCATATATAGTACTTCTTATTTCTAAAATTTCTTGTGGAAAAAACAACCGGCGAGTAGCAATGTGTTTTAAGTGCTGGTATACTCCCGCGTCTGCCACGTTGCGTTCTATGCCCTCATATAGTCTAGCCACTTGTGAGCGGCGCAAAAGTCTAAAACTCGAAGGGGTTATAGCAAACTTAGAGCAGTAGTTAATATTAACTACTTGTGGTTTTAATTGAAAAACATTGGATTTTTATAAATGAAAACGTTTGTTGCTAAACCAGAAACAGTAAAACGTGACTGGTACGTAGTTGACGCTGAAGGTAAAACTTTAGGTCGCATCGCTACTGAAATCGCTCATCGCCTACGCGGTAAGCATAAAGTTGAATATACACCGCACGTAGATACTGGTGATTATATCATCGTTATCAACGCTGAAAAAGTTACTGTAACTGGTAACAAATTCAAAAACAAAGTGTACTATTCACACTCTGGTTTTCCAGGTGGTCTTAAGTCTACTACTTTTGATAAACTTCAAGCTGCAAAGCCTGAAATGATCATCGAGAAGGCTGTTAAGGGCATGTTGCCACGTGGTCCTTTAGGCCGCGCTATGTACCGTAAACTTAAAGTTTACACAGGTACTGAGCACAACCATGCTGCACAACAGCCTCAGGTTCTAGACATTTAAGGAGCACCATCATGGCAAATCAATACTACGGTACAGGTCGTCGTAAAAGTTCAAGTGCTCGCGTATTCTTACGCCCAGGCACTGGTAACATCGTAATCAACAAACGCTCTCTAGAAGAGTATTTTGGTCGCGAAACAGCACGCATGGTTGTTCATCAAGCTCTTGAGCTAGTTGATATGACTGAAAAATTTGACCTTTACATCACCGTTTCTGGTGGTGGTACAACTGGTCAAGCTGGTGCTATCCGTCATGGTATCACTCGTGCACTTATGGAGTTTGACGAATCATTACGTTCACAACTTCGTAAAGCAGGTTTTGTTACACGTGATGCACGTAAAGTTGAACGTAAGAAAGTGGGTCTTAAGAAAGCGCGTAAGCGTCCACAGTTCTCAAAACGTTAATCTATACGTTATCAAGAATTCAAAAACCCAGCTTATGCTGGGTTTTTTGTTTTCAAATCAAAATGTTTACATTTGCAACTTAATATAAAGTTATTTATATCGACGGTGATACTGGGTGATTGCAGCAATTAATGATGATCAAATTGATTAATAACTGCGTATTAATTAAACGAAAGTTAAAAAACACTCAGATAGCTGCAAAAAAGTTAAATAATTATCGTAATTAGTTTAAATCCATCAGTTAATTGGTGGAATTTTTTGCTACAATTGGCATTGAAGTAAAATGAGTGAGTTTAACCGCACTATGTACAGTTTTTACTGTTTCCTCTTAGTGGTGTTGATCTTGGTCAGTATATTGTTTTTACAGAAGCGTTATTATAGTCGTTCGGCTTTATTCTCGAACCTACTTAATCAAATTTTGATCAAGTTAGTTTTATTCGAGCATAGGGCTTTGAATAACCTTGTTTTAATCAAGGGTTTTAATTATGATCGCTTCTATTTTAAAAATTCGAATAATTAACCTGCTGTAACTGATGTTCTCAATATAGCAAGTGTTGAGAATCATAGTGGAGATAAGTGGATGAGCAATGCGCCTGTAGACAATGGCCGACGTCGCTTTTTAACCATAGCTACCTCTGTTGTAGGTGGTGTTGGTGCGGCTGGGGCTGCTGTTCCTTTTATTGCGTCTTGGAATCCAAGTGAGCGAGCTAAATCTGCGGGTGCGCCTGTAGAAGTAGATATCAGCAAACTTGAACCGGGACAATTAATACGTGTCGAGTGGCGTGGTAAACCTGTATGGGTTGTATCACGGACCCCAAAAATGCTTGAGCAAATGAAAGAACATGAAGGTCAACTTCGTGATCCGCAATCGCAAGAGCCACAACAATTAGAATCATCAACAAATGATTACCGTTCATTACGTCCAGAAATATTTTTGGCTGTAGGTATCTGTACGCATTTAGGGTGTTCGCCAGGCTTTTTACAAGGTAACTTTGGTGAGAAAGTAGAAGGAACCGACGATGGTTTCTACTGCCCATGCCACGGTTCTAAATTTGATATGGCTGGCCGTGTGTTCCAATCGGTACCTGCGCCATTGAACTTAGAAATACCACCTTATACTTTTCTAGATGAAACCACTATTTTAGTGGGCGAAGAAAGAGGGGTTGCCTAATGTTTGGTAAGATTATTGGTTGGATTGACGACCGAATCCCAATGACACGTGTTTGGAACATGCATATTGCACAGTATCCAGCACCTAAAAACTTTAACTTCTGGTACTTCTTTGGCTCGCTAGCCATGTTAGTACTAGTAAACCAAATCCTTACAGGTATTTGGTTAACGATGAACTTTGTTCCGTCTTCTGAAGGTGCATTCGCTTCAGTAGAATACATCATGCGTGATGTAGAATATGGCTGGTTATTACGTTACTTGCACTCAACCGGTGCATCAGCGTTTTTCATCGTTGTATATATGCATATGTTCCGTGGCATGATCTACGGTTCTTATCAAAAACCACGTGAGTTACTGTGGTTATTTGGTATGTTTATTTTCTTAGCGCTAATGGCTGAAGCATTCATGGGGTATTTATTACCATGGGGGCAAATGTCGTTCTGGGGTGCACAGGTAATCATCTCCTTATTCGGGGCTATTCCGGTTATTGGTGATGACTTAACACTTTGGATCCGTGGTGACTATGTAATATCAGGTGCAACGCTTAACCGCTTCTTTGCATTACATGTAATTGCACTACCACTGGTTATTGTAATCTTAGTTTTCTTACACATTGTTGCTCTACACGAAGTGGGTTCAAATAACCCTGAAGGTATTGAGATTAAACGTAAGAAAGGCTCAGTAGCTGAAGAAGATAAGCCTAAATTTAAATTTCATGAGTATTACACTGACAAGAAAGATATTGTTGATGCGATACCGTTCCACCCTTACTACACAGTTAAAGATATTGTGGGTGTGGTTGGTTTCTTAATATTGTTCTGTTGGGTTGTGTTCTTTATGCCAGCGATGAATGGCTTCTTTTTAGAAGGTCCAAACTTCGAGGCAGCTAACCCACTTAAAACACCTGAGCATATTTTCCCGGTTTGGTACTTTACGCCATTCTATGCAATCTTACGTGCAATCCCTGATAAGTTAATCGGTGTTGCGGCGATGGGTGCATCGATTGTGGTACTTGCGTTACTACCTTGGGTAGACCGTGGTAGAGTTAAATCGGTTCGTTACCGTTGTGGTTTCCATAAATGGAACATTGCAGGTTTTGTTGTAACTTTCGTTCTTCTAGGTTGGGTGGGTGCAACTCCACAAACTGATATGAAAACGATTATTTCTCAAATCTGTACTGTGACTTACTTTATGTTCTTCGTACTGTTGTTTGTATACAGTAAGAACGAAAAAACTAAGCCATTGCCAGAGAGGTTAACGAAATGATGAAGAAGCTTATTATTGGTTTATTTGCTTTATCAGTAAACTTGTTGCCGAACATGGTTATGGCAGCGGGTCCATCGGTTCCTTTAATGGAAGCGAACAACGACCTTACTGATCAACCATCTTTACAACGCGGTGCAAAGTTGTTCATGAACTACTGTCTTGGTTGTCACCAAATGCAGTATCAACGTTATGAACGTACTTTTCGTGATATCGGTATCCCAACAGAGGTTGGTTTAGAGCAGTTGATTTTTGACGGTTCTAAAGTTGGTAGTCATATTACTAACGCGATTACAAAAGACGATGCAGCAAAATGGTTTGGTGCGGCTCCGCCGGATTTAACTCTAATTGCTCGTGTAAAATCACCAGATTATATTTACACGTACTTAAAATCGTTTTATAAAGATGAATCTCGCCCGTTTGGGGTTAACAACATTGTTTTCCCATCGGTAGGTATGCCTCACGTTCTTCAAGAACTACAAGGTTTACCAACACCTATCACTAAAGAAGTACAAGAGCATGGTCACACTGTGACTAAAGTTATTGCTACTGAAACAGATGGTACGGGCGAATTAAGCATAGATGAATACGACCAAGCGGCTCGTGATTTAACAAACTTCCTTGAGTACGTGGGTGAACCTTCACGTCTTGAATCGGAAGCGCTAGGTATTAAGGTAATAGGATTTTTAATTATCCTGTTTATCTTGGCATTTATGCTTAAGAAAGAATACTGGAGAGATGTTCATTAGGTTGAACATTTTTAAAGGTAATTTTGCAATAGGGGCTTAAGCCCCTTTTGCTGTTTTAGTTATTTAATGGAGGTATAGGCATGGCCGTAGCTGCCAATAAGCGCCCTGTAATGACCCTTTTTTCTGGTGCTAACTGTATGTATAGCCACCAAGTACGTATTGTACTTGCGGAAAAAGGTGTAAGTGTAGATATTCATTTGGCTGAAAAAGATAACTTGCCAGAAGCACTTCACGAAATTAACCCTTACGGTACAGTGCCAACACTGATTGACCGTGAGCTTGGTTTATACCAGGCAAACATCATCATGGAATACCTTGATGAACGTTTTCCTCATCCTCCACTAATGCCTGTTTACCCGGTAATGCGTGGTCGTAGCCGCTTAATGATGCATCGTATTGATACTGATTGGTACAGCCTAGCTGACAAAATCAGTAACAACACGTCAGATGCTGCTCAAGCTCGTAAAGAGCTAACAGAAGCATTGCTTGCTGTAGCACCTATTTTTAGCGAAGCACCTTACTTTATGAGTGAAGAGTTTAGCTTAGTAGACTGTTATTTAGCTCCACTGTTATGGCGTTTACCAGAGTTTGGTATTGAGCTTAATGGTGCCGGTTCTAAAGAGCTTAAAGAGTACATGATCCGTTTATTCGAACGTGAGTCATTCCAAGCCTCTTTAACTGAAGCTGAGCGTGAGATCCGTTTATAATGACGCCTAATCGTCCTTATTTATTACGTGCTTTTTTTGATTGGATAGTCGATAACGAGTGTACACCGCATTTAGTGGTAGACGCTGGATTTGCAAATGTACAAGTGCCAACACAATTTGTTCAAGACGGACAAATTGTTTTAAACATAAGTCCATCAGCGGTCACACAGTTTTCGTTAGACTTAACCCAACTTAGCTTCAGTGCGCGCTTTGGTGGTCAGCCAATGCAAGTGTATGTACCTCTAGGTGCTGTGCTTGCAATATACGCGCGTGAAAATGGCGAAGGAACAGTCTTTACCGCAGATGAGTTTTTAGAGGACGAAGACGATTTTGTGCCAGAGCTTGAAAGTGTTGATTCATCAGCTGAGTTTATTGACGAAACACCACCAGAAAAGCCTGAGAAGAAAAAAGGCTCTCATTTACGCGTTATTAAATAATAAGTAAATGCCAAAAAAAACCGCTGAATAAGCGGTTTTTTTATGTCTGTATTTTGTGTTTACAAGTATTCAAATACTTTAATTACACGCTCTACGCCAGAAACATTGCGGGCAATATTTACAGCTTGAGTTGACTCAGAGTCAGATACTAAGCCCATTAAAAAAACTTCAGCATTTTCTGTCACTACTTTAATGTTATTACTGCTAATGTCTTTTGCTGTTAGTAGCTGGGCTTTGACTTTAGAAGTTAGCCAAGAGTCGTGAGTCTGTGTAGTAATGCCAGTATTTGAGCCAATACGAAGTTGGTTATGTATTTTACGAATACCTGAAACGCCCTCAATGGTGCGCTGCGCTTCGTTTCTCATTTCTTCATTAGATACTTGGCCAACAAGTAAAACAATACCGTTAACGCTTACAGCGCTTATATTGGCAAACTTTTCAAGACGTTCTACTTCGCTAAGTGCAATACTGGCTTTTATTTCAATATTGTTATCGTCAATTTGAGAGCCAATAGTACGGCGGTCGTTCGCTGCCGTTACTGCACTGGCTGTACCTGCAACAACAGCGGCTGCGCAGCCTTGCAGTAATACAACAGTACCTAAAACAATAAGAGAGCGTTTAAACATAATTTTCATCCTGAGGGAAAAGCGTTAAATCAACAAGTTCGCTTAAACAATGTAAGTTAACTAAATGGGATTCGATAATACGGCTAGGGCGTTTAGATGGCGATCTAATTTCAACATCGTTAGGGCCAAGTAGGCCTACCAACTCGCCACCATCATCACCAACCATAACTATGACCTTCATATCTTTAGTTAGTGCAGCTTCAACGGCAGAAATAACATGTTTTTCGTTACCGTTTATAGCCAGTACAAGCAATAAATCACCTTGTTGGGCAAAAGCGCGGACTTGGCGAGCAAATGTATCGTGATCGTCTACTTGAGTACTTTGCCCCAGATTAACGTTTTCTTGCGATAGAGCAATTGCAGGTAAGCAGGGACGTTCGGTTTCATAATGATTAACCAACACACCCGCCATATGCTGAGCGAGCATGTGGCAATTTGCAGTACCGCAGCAAATGAGTTTATTTCCGTTGATCAGACTTTGTGCAATAGTAAATGCAGCTGACTCAAGCGCACTAGGTAGCACTTCACCAGCAGCGATTTGAACTTGAATGCTTTCTGTAAAAATTTCTTTAATTGTGTCTTGCATAGCCTACCAATAATTTATCTTTGTATTTGCGTTTAAAATACATTTTTAAGCCAATTAATATTAGGAGATGCTTCTCCTGTAATGGCTACATAATCAATTCTTAGAGCTTGGTTAGTTAAATTTTTAGCTGCTAAGTAATGATAAATACTACGTTTTAATCGAGCTTGTTTTTGTGGACTAAGCGCATAGTTGGCACCGCCACGAGCATTATTTTTGCGAAACTTAACCTCAACGAATACAAGGGTATCGCCTTCTTTCATAATGACATCAAGCTCACCAAAGGGGCAGTAATAATTACGCTCAATGGGTGTTAGCCCTTGAGTAACTAAGTATTTTTGCGCTTCAAGCTCATAATACTGGCCTTTTTCGCGACTATTGTGCCACAGCTCTTTAAACCACGACATGCCGCCCCCTTAATTAAATTTAATTGATAGTTTGTATGTCACCCGCTGATTGCATAAACAATGGTACAGGGCGTTTTGTTTCTAATTGCACAGGCTTAATGCGACGGTTTGTATATTGAGCCCAGTCGAGCGTGCGTTCTATATGGCCGCTGGTATTAACAGATAACTTACCGCTTAAACCACTATATTGATTGCCTGGCATTACGCTTAACTGCCTGATGTCATGTAATATTGATACAGCATCGTACGCCATTGCAAATAAGCGTTGGCTAATATCTACTTGCTCTGGCCATAACGAATCATACTGCTGGCGTAAGTTATGTTGTTTAATTTGCGAATCGAGCATCCACGGCAATTCAGTGAAGTATAGGCCGTCTAAGTCGCCTTTGTCAGTACTGTCAATTTGTTTACTATGACTTTTAGAGCTGGCATAAAGTGGAATACGATCTGCAAATGTACTTACGTTAACATCAAGGTAAGGTTTAATTAAGCGTGTTTCTATTGCATCACCCAAAATATAAATAACGTCTATATCACTACGCGAACGGGTTTCGTTTTCTACTTCCTGTTTAAATAGTGCTTTAATCGTTTTTATGCGCTCTTTTGATTTATCAACTTCTAACAAGCTGGTAATTGTATTAGGCATATCTTTTTTATCGTTATAAAAACCTATTTGCGGCTTGGTTTCGCTATAGCGTTGCCACTGTAAGTTAAAGTAATCAACCAAGCGTTGGCCATTTGCGTTATTTGGTGCAAGCAACATAGGTTTTTGATAGCCCTTAGTTAAAAAGTGTTCTAAGGCTTGTTGTACTTCGTGCTCAGGGTTTAGTGCAAAGTAATAATGCTGAAGCGAAATGCGCTCACCATCAAAGGTGTTTAAATGCAGTACCGGAGTATCAATAAGAGTTTGTGCATTGGCAAGTTTATCAATATTTGCTTTAAGTAGAGGACCAATTACAAAGTCAGGCTTTATTTCTTCAAGTTGCGCTGCAATTTCTTCTGTACTTAGGTTTTCATCAATAAAAATAGTGTCGTTGATATTTTGCGTATCAAGTGCAGCTAATACGCCAGCTTTAAGGGCATCACCTAAACGTTCGTTAGGGCCCGATTGTGGAAACAGCACAACTAAGCGCTCTATATTGATAGGAGCAAGTTCAGTAAGCATTTCATCTTGTTCAGGTAATACAGTAAAAGCCGGATGCCCAATATAGCGTCTGCGCCAATTGTTGATCGCTTGATCTAACTCTACGCCACTACTTGCATATACTTGATGATATAACGCTAGGTTAGCCCACCCTTGCTGAATAACCGAACCACGGTTAAAGCGTTCAAGCGCGTAAGAAGAAAGTTGCTTTAAGTTATCCCACAAATTTTGATTAAGTTGAGGGATTTCTATATTATTTTTTGTTGCTGTTTCAGAGGCTCTAAAAAAGTAGGGTGCAGCTTTTTTAGGAAAATTTTGCGATGCGTAAATGCTGGCCGTTAAAAACTGATGCCAAGCAAAATGCTCAGGTTGAGTCAGTTGTCCGTCTAGCGACTGTAAAATAACCAAAGCTTGATCATTTTTATTCTGTTGTTTTTGTGCAAATGCAATATAAAGGCGGTTCTGGATTTGATCAACACTTGCGGTTAATTCAAGCTCATTCCCAATTATCTCTAATAAAGGCCAGTTTTGCTCACTAATTGCTGCATCACGGGCGCTATACAATAACTGTATTTTATCGGCACCTTGGCGGTTTTGCGCCAATTGATAGATAGATTGCGCACTGGTTGCCTGATTTTGCAGTGCATTAGTGCGGTTACTTACGTTATCGCTGTTTTTAGTTGGTTTTTCGGTTGTGCTACACGCCGATAACCCTGACAATATAATTAATAGACTAACTAGTTTAAGTCGCACAATGATTTCCCAATACGTTAACGCGATTTGCTTATATTACTGACTGACGCAGGAGACCTCAATGTTAAATGAGGAGAATTCACAGAAAATTGGCACTCTTTACATTGTTGCCACCCCAATTGGCAATTATGACGACTTAAGTCACCGTGCCATTGCGACATTATCGCAAGTTGACTTAATAGCTGCTGAAGACACTCGCCATACCGGCAAGCTACTTAGCCACTTTGGAATTAAGGCAAAAACGTTTGCATTACACGACCACAACGAAAAGCAAAAAGCACAACAAATTATTGATCAACTTAATCAAGGTTTAAATATTGCTTTAGTATCTGACGCTGGTACACCACTAATTAGTGATCCAGGCTACGCTGTTGTAAATCTGTGTCGCGAACAAGGCGCTCATGTTACACCTGTTCCAGGTGCATGTGCTGCAATTACAGCCGTATGTTGTTCAGGCTTACCAACCGACCGCTTTCAGTTTATTGGTTTTACGCCAGCTAAAAGCAAAGCTCGCCAAGACTTTTTTATCGAAGCTGTTAACTCAGGCATTACCAGCATAATGTACGAAAGTACGCACCGTATTATGGCAAGCCTTGATGATTTAGCACTAGCCCTAGGTGATGAGCAGCAAGTTGTGTTTGCTAAAGAGCTAACCAAAACCTTTGAAACATTTTTTAATGGTAGTGTAAGTGAGCTTAAACAGTTTTTAACTGATGATCCTACCAAGCAGCGCGGCGAAATAGTGCTTATGCTTCCGGGCAAACCAAAGCAAATAGACGATGTTCCGCCTGAAGCGCGAAAAATGCTGGCACTTCTTGAAAGCGAAATGCCAATGAAAAAAGCCTGTGGCGTTGTTGCTGAATACTTTGGAATGAAGAAAAACGCTTTATACAAAACAATTATTGAAGAAAAAGAGTAAATTTTACTGCGCTTGGTATTAGCCTCATGTATACTGCGCGCCGAGTCAGCCAAGATGATCGCTGCCTGTGACGAAAATGATCAGGGGGAGGAAAGTCCGGGCTCCATAGGGCAGAGTGCCAGCTAACGGCTGGGGGGCGTGAGCCCACGACAAGTGCAGCAGAGAGGAGACCGCCAATCTTCGGATTGGTAAGGGTGAAAGGGTGCGGTAAGAGCGCACCGGGCCGCTAGTAATAGTCGGTTGCAAGGTAAACTCCACTCGGAGCAAGACCAAATAGGGTTCTATCATTTTAAATAATGAACGCGTGGCCCACGTTGGAACCGGGTAGGTTGCTTGAGCCATAGAGCGATTTATGGCCTAGACGAATGATTATCACTTTCTTCGGAAAGGACAAAACCCGGCTTATACGGCTGACTCACTCATTCAATAAAAAGCCCGCAGTTAACACTGCGGGCTTTTTTGTGTTTAAATTTTAGTTAATAAAATTTAAGTATTATTAAATAATATTTTTCCCTTGTTCTGGATCGCGAGATTGCTCTGCTTGTTCACGTATTTCGTCGGTATCACTACTTACATCATCAAGCGTTTTAGTTTGCTCAACAGTTTCACTTTTTTCGCTTTGTATTTGCGATGGTTGTTTTTCCTCTAAACTAGAAACACTTTCACTAGGGTCGGTGAGTATAATTCTCTCTCGTGCGTCATCAGGCATGCTGATGTTTTGTTTTGTGAACTCATTGACTAATTCGCGCATAAGCTGGGAGGCTACTTTTAATGGGCTGTGCTGCTCGCTATTAACCCAAAAATACAAAATGAAGTTAATAGTAGATGAGCCTAAGTTTTTTATTAAAACTTGCGCGGGTGGGTCGCTAAGTACTGCATTTTGTTGATTGGCAATATCGAGGGCGAGGGTTTGTGCGCTGCGTATATCGTTATCGTAGCCAATACCAATTTCTACTTTGCCGCGCATTTTTGGATTGGCAGTCAGGTTTTTAATGGTATTTTTATATACAGTCGCATTAGGTATTTGAATATGATTGCCATCGTAATCAACAAGTGTGGTTGCTCTTGCTGTTACTTTTTTAACAATACCTAATCGGCCATCCACTTCAATTACGTCGTCAATTTTAAAAGGTCTTTGTACGCTCAGTAATAAACTAGCAATAAAGTTCTCTGCTATGTCTCTAAAAGCAAAGCCGAGTATTAAACCTATCAACCCAGTCCCACTCATAATAGCAACAGCAAACTGAGTGAGCCCAGCTAAACGTAAAAATAAATATACCCCAAATAAAATTATTAGGGTGCTTATGCTGCGCCTTATGACTAGGTGAACAAGCTTGCTGTCAGTCATATAGTCAATGGGTTTGATTAGTAATCTAGAAAGTGGTCCTGAAATTAAGTAACTGAGTACTAAAAGCATTATGCCGAGTAAAATAGTGGGTAATATTTGCGCTGTTACGTGAAGTAATTGCACGCCTTGCTCATAAAAGAAATTCCACGAAAGTGTATCAACTTTGATCACGTCAGTTATTGGTGTTGTATTATTTAGCGCTACACTGCTTTTTAGGGTACCGAGCATGGCTTATCTTCCGTGTTAGAGTCATTTATAGATAAATATTAGCAAGTTTGGTACCAAACGCTTATAACTTGGCAAATATTTTGCTGTAGTAACGTAATACAAATATTGAGGTTTAGAATGAAAGAAGCTAAACGAGGACAGCAAGCAGAGCAGCCTGCACATATCCCTTTTATAGGTTGGTGGGATATTGTTAAACGTATTTTTAAGCAAATGAGTGAAGATAACTTATCTATAGTGGCAGCCGGTGTGGCATTTTATGCGTTACTTGCTATTTTTCCAGCCATTGCGGCGATGGTATCAGTGTATGCGTACTTTTCATCCCCAACAGATATAAGTGAGCACTTAAGTAAAATAGTTACTTTGCTTCCACCAAGCACCAGTGAACTGATTTTATCTCAGGTTTCTAGCCTTGCTAAAACATCAAGTGCAAGCTTGAGCTTAAGTGCAATTGGTACGCTCATACTTACTATTTGGAGTAGTTCAAAGGGCAGCCAAGCACTTATTACTGCATGTAATATTAGTTATCGTGAATATGAAAAACGCTCATTTTTTCAGGCTCAACTAGTGCGCTTTTTATTTTCGGTAGGAGCGATTGTAGTCGCAATTTTTGCGCTATTAATTATTGGTATTTTACCTATTGTACTTAATTTAGTGGGACTAAAAGAAAGTATAGATTTATTAATTAAACTCATTTCTTGGCCATTATTGGCTTTTACCTTTAATTTTGCATTGGTACTTTTATATCGTTATGCCCCACATCGTAAACCGGCTAAATGGCGTTGGATCACAATGGGGTCGTCTATTGCTACTGTGCTTTGGATTTTGGCATCTATAGGTTTTTCTTTTTATGTGTCGCGTTTTTCTAGTTACAACGAAACGTATGGCTCACTAGGTGGTGTAGTGATTATGCTGATGTGGTTGTATATCAGCGCTTATATAATCACATTAGGTGCTGTTATTAATGCAGCTACTGAGCAGCAAACAGGTAAAGATAGCACTGTAGGGCCGGCTAAAGAGCGTGGGCAGCGAGGCGCCTATGTAGCAGATCACCTCGATGTAAAAAATGAATAGCTATTAATTAGTTAAATTAGTAAGTGCAGTAATTTGCTCTTTAAATTCTTGTGCTGCAGGACCAAGCCTGTCGTTGTCGTTGCACATTAAATATAAATTAAGAGTGCGGGTTGTACCTTGATCTAAATTAAGTGCAATGAGGGTTTGATCTTCAATTAAGTGTGCAATTTGTGTTTTTGGCAGCCAAGCGTAACCTAAATTTTGACTAACCATATCAATAGAGTTGCGTAAATGGCTTACTGTCCAGCGCATATCTGCACCTAACCAGCCATCATTGTGACTGGTGTGGGTTGCTGAATCGCGAACTACTATTTGCCGGTGTAGCTTTAAATCGCGAAAGTTGAGTTGTTCAGTTTGTTGGTGTAATACATGGTCTTTATGCGCAACGGCTATAAACTCTATATCGCATAACGTACTGCAACTAATTCCATAGATAGGAATTGATGAAATGGCTAAATCAACCACTGAGTTATGTAGTAATTCGTTTGCACCGGTTAGCACGCTTTCTACTAAATCAATTTTTAAAAGAGGGTAAAGCTCACTCGTTTTAGCAAGTGCTTGATATAAAATAGCGTGTGGAAAAACTTCATCAACAGCTATTTTTAATGTGCTTTCGACGCCTTCGCTTAGTGTACTTGCTACCGATTCTATTTTAGTCGCTTCTTCAATTAAAAACTCGGCTCTGCGTAAAATCAGCTTACCGCTATCGGTTAAAAATGCTTTACGGCCTTTTACTTCAAGCAACTTAATTTGCAAGGCGGCTTCAAGTTTTTGCACCGCATGGTGTACGGTTGACTGACTTTTATGTACAGCTGCGCTTGCGCCTGCAAACCCGCCATGATCCACAACCGCTTTAAACATTCGCCATTGCTCTAATGTTGCTTTTGCCATTTTTAAATCCTGTTACTACTTTATATCTGATTGCTTAACTTGACCGCGCAGACGCATTATTTATTGCGTAACAGTGATTTTTTGTCTATTTATTTTAACAAAGCTACTTTTTTATCAGCTAGAAGTGCCATAAAACTGCTTTTATTTAAAGGTCTTGAAAATAAATAACCTTGACCGTAATCACATCCTGCTTCAAGCAGTAGCTGCATTTGTAATTTAGTTTCAATTCCTTCGGCGATTACTTTTAAGCCCAACTGATGCGCCATAACAATGATGGCTTCACACAATGCAAGTTCTTGGCTGCCTATTTGAATATTATCAACAAAACGTTTATCTATTTTTAAATAGTCGGTGTCCATTTCTTGTAAGTAAGCGAGCGACGAATACCCGGTACCAAAATCATCAAGAGCAAGCTGCATTCCTGATTTTACTATTTCTTTTAGGCGTCTTTGCGTAAGTGCTTCAGGATTAACCATTAAGCCTTCAGTTATTTCTGCGACAATTGACGAAGCAGGTAGTTTTGCTGCTTTTAGCATATCGTACCATTCATCTATGCCACTCTCTGGCGTGGATAATTGCACTGGCGATACGTTTACACTTATTTGAAAAGTATCATCGGTTAGTGTTTTTATATCGTTAAGTGTTTGCAAAGCTTGGGCAAATACAAATTGACCAATTGCATTTATTTGCCTGGTTTCTTCAGCAAGTGGGATAAATGCGATAGGGCTAATTAGGCCTTTTTCGGGATGTTGCCAACGAATAAGCGCTTCAGCTTTATGAATATGTAAATCATTTAAAGCAACTATGGGCTGATAAAATAACTCAAACTGTTCAAGTTCTATGGCACTTCGTAAGTCTTTTAATAGCACCATGCGCGCGTGTGCATATTCGCGCATGTCAGCAGAGAAAAACTCAAAACAGTTACGACCATTACTTTTTGCTTTATACATAGCCTGATCGGCTGCCTTTAAAAGCTGTTCAGTATTTTCACCATCATTAGGAGCGCAAGCAATGCCTATGCTTGCACTAATAAATAACTCTTCGTTTTCAAGATGCAAAGCTGACGATAGACTAAGTAAAATATTACTCGCAATTTGATTAATATGGCGCGTACTTTTAATGTGACTAAATACAATAACAAACTCATCTCCCCCAATTCGTGCCACAAACTCAGCGTTTTTTGCCGACTGGACTATACGCTGAGATACGAGTTTTAATAAGTTATCGCCATAGTGATGGCCTAATGTGTCATTAATATCTTTAAAGTGATCAATATCTAAAAGCATGACAACCAATTGATTATCTGGAGTAACAACATTTGAAAATCGTTGATTTAATCGCTCCTTTAACTCTAAACGATTTGGTAAGTCAGTTAGGTGATCAAAATGAGCTTGTCGCCAAATGGTTTCATCAGCTTGTTTTTTTTCTGTGAGGTCTGTGAATATCGCGATACGACGAATAGGTGCGTTGTTTGTATCATAAATAGTATCGATTGTGAGCCACTCAGAGTAAAGCTGCCCGTTCTTTTTACGGTTAATAACCTCGCCTTGCCAGCGGCCTGTTTGCTGTAATTCAGACCACATTTTATTGTAAAAATTCTTATCATGTTTTCCTGATGAAAGAATTGAAGAGGACCGGCCAATAACTTCTTCTTTACTATATAAAGTCGTTTTACAAAACGCAGGATTTACATCAAATATAATGCCCGTTGGATCGGTGATTGCCATGCCTTCACTACTGTTGTTATACACTAGTGAGGCAAGGTGGAGTGCTTCTTCATTTACTTTTCGTTGTGTTATATCTCGTAGCACAACAACGTATTCATTTTTACTTTGCATTGCGCTAATACGTGCTTCAAAGCTGCGTTTAGGATCTGATTTTTCGAGTGTGAATTCTAAATTGCTCGAAACATCAAGTTTAGATAACTGCGATAACAAAAGCTGAACATTGCTGTGTGAAAGAATTGATGATAAATGAGGTACTACAGTGCTGTTAGGATTTACTTGAGGCTTAAACTGTCCTGTTATGTTGAGAATATCGCCATGGATGTTAATTCTAACGTAACTATCGGGCAGAGTATTAAGCAAGCTAGTAAGCTCATCATGCTTGTTTTTTAAATTAGCTTCAGCTGTTAACCGAGTTTGCGCCATTGATTTAAAACGCTGATAGAGAGTATTTAGCTCTGGATTATTGGGTTGTATTTTTTGTGACGGCATTTCGCCCTTAGCCAATACGTTTGTTGCATTTGTTAGATTATTAATTGGGTCAATAATGCTGGTTTTAAGTAGTTTACGTGCAATTAAAGACAGTATCAGCAGCGATAAAATAAACACACCAATCGCTATAAAAAAATTATTATTTATTTGCTTTAAAGCATGTGTGACAGGAAGTGCGATATGTATATTTAAGCTGTTATTACTTGGATCGCTGTAAATAACAGAGTGATGAAGCATTCGGGCTTCACCTTCAATGGATTTTACTTTTGTTGATGCCTCATTATCAATCGAAGAATCAGTTGCTAATAAAGTCTGTGCAATATTATCGCCAAGCGCGGCCGTTGTAGGTGGATAACGCGCTAAAATTTTTCCGTTAGAATCAGCAATTGCAGCAATAGAACCTGGCGGAAGTTCAATGTCATTAAAAGCATTGTTCCACCAGTCAAGCGCAACAACGATAACTACAACGCCCTGAATTACATTTTTTTTATTAATAATAGGTAACGCAAAATTAAGGGTGTTTTTTTGCAGACTTCGGTCGTGCTGAAAATAACCTACCGACAATTGGTTACTTTTTAAGGCGTTTTGGAAATACGCCCGATCGGCAATATTAATTGTTTTGGCTAACCCGCTTGTTGTACATATAACAATGCCATTTGGATCTATAATCCCGATATTGGCAACATGTGCGTAAATAGATCTAAATTGATTAAAATAATTAGGGCAGGTCGTTGCTAAATTTTCTTTCTTACTTTCCTCTTTAGCCAAATAACGCGCTAAACGGTCAATATCATCGACTAAGTGCTTTTGCTGTAAAATTAATTGCTTAGCAATATTTTCTACTTTTTTTTCGCTTTGCTCAATAGAGTGATCGCGTTCAAGCAGCAGTGTAAAAATAATTACAGCGGTGCCCGGAATACTTAGCAATATAAGTAAACGATAAAGCTGATGTTTGAGAGAATAAGTAAAAATAACCATTCCTTAGTTTTGTATTTTGCAATAACAATTGTAGCCAAATTCACTCCAAATAACCATAGTAATTATAAGGTTGAAAATGTAACCAATGAATCATTATGGTTCTATTTTTTGGAATGTTAAGGTCGATTTAAAGACATAGTTGTTTTGTTTAATGAATGATTTAATAGCCTCATAAACTTATTCTTTAGAGTGAATTAAAAAATGAAAATATCAAAAATACTTACAGCTTATGCAACTCAAGATGGCGACGGCGTAAGCATTAGCCGCATACCAGGGTTTGATGGTAAATATTTAGATCCCTTTTTAATGATTGATGAACTTAAGTCAGACGACAAAAAAGATTATATGGGAGGCTTTCCTGAGCATCCGCACCGAGGTATTGAAACGTTTACTTATATTCTAAAAGGTGGCTTTGAACATCGTGACCAAATGGGTAACAGAGAAGCAATTAAAGCAGGTGATGTGCAATGGATGAGTACAGGGCGCGGCGTCATGCACAGTGAAATGCCACTCGCGGATGCTGTAGATGGACTGCATGGCTTTCAAATTTGGATCAACATGCCAAGCGCAGAAAAAATGCGTGATTCACGTTATCAAGATACTACTAAAAACCCAGCTCCGAGTTTTACAAATACGCAAGGTGTGACGTTAAAAGCACTTGCGGGATCGTGGCAGTTCGAAAGTGAAACGCTTACAAGCGCTCTGCAAAGTTTAGCTGCTAATGCGGCGCTCGCTGATATTACATTACCCGCTGGTAAAAGCATGAATTTAGAACCTATTAGCCAACAAAAAGTAATGCTTTATATTCATAGCGGCTCACTAATAATGAGCGACAATCAAACAATACCAGCGGGCAAGTTACTTATTTTAGAACCAGGTAGTGATATTAATATTAGCTCTGAACAAGGCGCTGGTGTATTGGTTTTAGCCGGCGATCCACTCAATCAACCGATTGCTCATATGGGGCCGTTTGTAATGACGACTCAAGCTGAAGTACAGCAAGCAGTGCGTGATTATCAAAACGGCGAGTTTGGCAAAATTTAACGGTATTTTTAGGAGAGTTTTATGGGATTATTAGTTAACGGTCAATGGCAAGATAAATGGTACGACACCGATTCAAGTAACGGTAAGTTTGAGCGCGAGGCGGCGCAGTTACGTCACTGGGTAACTGTTGATGGTAGCGCTGGAATAACGGGCGAGGCCGGTTTTAAAGCACAAGCGAACAGGTATCATTTATATGTATCACTTGCGTGTCCTTGGGCGCATCGAACGCTTATATTTAGAGCGTTAAAAGGGTTACAAGATTTAATTACGGTGTCGGTTGTTAGCCCTGATATGCTTGATAGTGGTTGGGCTTTTGATACGCAAAACCACAGTACTGGTGATGCTTTATTTAATAGTAACTACTTACATCAAGTGTATACAAAAAATAATCCTAAGTATTCCGGGCGAGTCACCGTACCTGTATTGTGGGATAAAAAGTTAAATAAAATTGTCAGTAATGAGTCTGCCGATATTATACGTATGTTCAATAGTGCATTTAATGAATTAACAGGTAATAAAGATGATTACTATCCTGAGACGCTGCAACCAAAAATTGATGAATTAAACGCGTTGATTTATCCAAGTATAAATAATGGTGTTTATCGTACGGGGTTCGCAACAACTCAGGATGCGTATGAAGAGGCATTTAATGATGTATTTAAAGCACTCGATACAGTAGAGGGGATACTGAGCAAGCAGCGGTATTTAACAGGGGATAACCTCACAGAGGCAGATTGGCGATTATTCACCACTCTCATTCGGTTTGATAGTGTGTACGTTGGTCACTTTAAATGTAATTTACGCACAATTGAAAGCTATCCTGCTTTGAGCGGATACCTTAGAGAGTTATATCAGGTTAAGGGAGTAGCAGAGACAGTTGATTTTTACCACATTAAACGTCATTACTATTTTAGCCATACAATGATCAATCCAACACAAGTTGTGCCAAGTGGCCCAAGTGTTGGTTACTTATCTGATCACGGTAGAAATGTTTAACGTTTAAGCAAACAACCTAACAAGCCAGCCGTATTTTCTTACCAAGCTGGTTTCGCCTTTTCCTGCTTGTACAGCTGCACCGGCTAAAAAGGCACTTGTTAGTCCCACTTTAGTTGCGGCAAAACGCTTTAGTCTATATTGAAACGCTGCATGATGTTGGCGTTTTAACTCACTGCGCGTATCCGTTTGCTTACTCAGAGCATCAACGTTTTCATTAGGTGCTTTAATTAAGTAGTTAACTAACATAGTAATTTCCTTATAAGTTAAACAGTTGTTTTAAGCTTTTAAGTGTTTTACTAAAGCCAATTTTATTGCTTAGGTAAACCGTATTTTTCCAAAGCCATGCTAAACAAGCAACTTGCAGCAAAGTAGCTGTTGCAATACTTAGCCATACTGACCCAAAAAGATCATATACACCGTATCCAACAGCACCTAGAAATCCTGCCCACAACAAAACCAAACCACTGGCAAAACAGCCTAAGAATATAGTGATCAATGCAAGCGATCTAAGCGATAACCGCCATTCAGCTTTAGCAAGCTGATGGGTGATCTTTCCTTGAGTTTGGTAATCATCCTTGAGCTGCTTAGAGTACTCTAAAAGCTTTGCAATATGATCTTGCCAATCGTCCTTTTGGCTCTGCTGCTCAGTTGTTTGGTTTTGCGCTTCACCATCCTTGGCTGCGCTTGTTTGTGGGTTATTCATCACTGATTACTTACGACGAAATAGTGATGTAATCAGCATACCCGCAGCAAAAGCAATACCCGCGGTTGCTAATGGATTTTCAGAAGCAAATGCACGGGTTTTAGCTGTACATTCACTTAACTTTTCGCGTGCAATAAGCTGTTTTTCGCTTAGTGCTTCTGCTGAACTCGAAGCGCCTTTACGAACACTGCTTTCAGCTGTTGCTGCTTTGCTAGAAAGTGCATCTACAGCATCGTGCGCCGCTGATGTTGCTTTCTCTGTAAGAGGTGATTCAGTATTTGTTAGTTTAACGTCAGGCTTAACATCTGAAGTTGTGTTTGGTTTCGTATTTGTTGCAGTAGCCATAATCAATCCTTAATAAGTTAAAAAATTTAAATAGTGATTTAGATGATGCAATGATTAAACCAAACTTGTTATTTGTTTTAACCTATTGATTTTATTGGTTTTTGTTGTTTATATATAACTTTTCATATTTGGTAATTTAAAGCAAACAGTAACTATTACTACACGGTTAGGTAAATTTTACAAAGGGAGTGAAAATGCTTAAAAAGTTGTAAATATTCATTGGTTATTCAGTAAGCAAAGCGTGTAAACAGAAAGTTATAAAAAACAGAATAGATATTTTTTTCATCACAATCCCACTTTTTCCCACGTAATTCAAACGCTTCGCTTGAGCCCTTATTTTTTCTAGCTTTGGGACTTACTAAAGCTGGTCAGCTTACTTGACAAAATGGCTTGTCAAGCCCTAAACTGGAGCACTGTGGTAAAAAGTGGTTTTTAGTGGATCACACTGGATAAAAATAAACAAAAGTTGAATAAAACAATTTTAAAGTAGGTTTTTTATGTTTCGTGGCGCGAGTTCACTGAGTTTGGATGATAAGGGGCGTTTTGCGGTACCGACTAAGTACCGAGAATCTCTATTGTCTGAAGATCAGGGAACGGTTATTTGTACCGTCGCATTAAATGAGCCGTGTTTATGGTTGTATCCGCTGGCTGAGTGGCTCGAAATAGAAAGCCGTTTATCTAAAATCTCCAATATGAACCCACGAGCCCGTCGAATGCAGCGTATGTTGCTCGGGAATGCTACTGAATATCAACTTGATAAAAATGGTCGAATTTTGCTTGCGCCGTCACTGAGGGCTCATGCATCACTTGGCAAAAAAATCATGCTAGTTGGTTTGATGAATAAATTTGAAATTTGGGATGAGGCGCGTTGGCACGAGCAAATGCAGCAAGATACTGAGCTTGAAAGGCTTGGCGATTTTGAACCTAACCAAGATTTAGATAATTTTACACTCTAACAGCACAAAAAAAGGCAAATAATAGCTAATGACAGCGCAATTTGAACACGTATCCGTATTAATGGACGAAACCATCGATGCCCTCGCAATTAAGCCAGACGGTATATACATGGATGGTACGTTTGGACGTGGCGGCCACTCTGGACAAATTTTAGCACGCCTAGGTGATGAAGGTCGCCTGCAAGCAATTGACCAAGATCCACAAGCGATACAATCAGCCGAAAAATTTGCTGATGATCCACGTTTTGCGATTGCACATACTCGTTTTTCAAATTTATACGAAGTAGCAGAGCAGAACGATCTCATTGGTAAAGTGGATGGCATTTTATTAGACATTGGTGTCTCGTCGCCACAACTGGATGACGCTGCGCGTGGTTTTAGTTTTATGAAAGATGGGCCACTTGATATGCGCATGGACCCAACAACAGGTCGCAGTGCTGCACAGTGGTTAGCAGAAGCCGAGTTAGATGATATTACCCACGTAATAAAAAAACTGGGCGAAGAAAAGTTTGGTAAACGCATTGCACACAAAGTACTCGAAGTTCGTGAGCACACGCCAATCACAACAACCAAGCAACTTGCTGACCTTGTTGATGAAGCAGTACCGGTAAAAGATAAGTTTAAGCACCCTGCAACACGTACTTTTCAGGCGATTCGTATTTATATCAATAGCGAGCTTGAAGAGATTCAAACAGCGCTACAGTCTGCAGTTAAAGTGCTAAAGCCAGGCGGACGTTTAGTGGTGATTTCGTTTCACTCACTAGAGGATCGTATTGTAAAACAGTTTATTAGAAAACAGAGTAGGGGAGAAGTGTTACCCAGAGGTCTGCCTTTAACTGATGCGCAAATAAATAAAAACCTGACGTTAAAAGCAGTGGGTAAGGCTATTAAGCCAAGTACTGTTGAAGTAGAACGTAATCCACGTTCTCGTAGTTCTGTACTTAGGATTGCACAGAGGTTGGGATGAGTAAAAAAGCGAGCTATCGTCAACCCAATTTATTCTTTGAAATATTAAAAGGCCTAGGTGCTAACAAGCTAACCTCGGCCTTGTTGGTTGTGATATTCGCTTCTAGTTTAGCTGTTGTGCAAACAACACATTTAGCTCGTGGGCAACTTATAAAGCAAGATCAATTATTACAAGAACGTGATGAACTCGATTTAGAGTGGCGCTACTTACTTGTTGAAGAAGAATTTTATTCGCAACATGCACGCATTGAAGAAGTTGCTATATCACAATTAAAAATGAAACGACCTACGAGTCAAGATGAGCAGGTAATAATAGTACAATGAGAAATAGAGGCAAAAAACCAGTCACTAATTTAATCACATGGCGCTTTATGCTGGTGTGTACAGTTGTGTTTATGGTGTTTGTAACACTCGTATCTCGCGCTGCTTATTTACAAGTGATAGAACCTGATAAAGCACGTTCAGAAAGTGATAAACGTACGGTACGTGTTGAAAAACTGCATGTGCAACGCGGAATGATTTTTGACCGCAATGGTAAAGAATTAGCGGTAAGTGTGCCTGTGGTAAGTGTATATGCTGATCCTAAAGCATTACATAAATCGCTTGTATCTAAAGTAATCAAACAAGCACGCAAAAGCGGCGAAGATCACTTATCTTTAACTGAAAACACTGTTGAGCTTGATAAGCGTACTGCACTTTATTATAAAAACGATTTACGCTGGCGTGAGCTTGCAGATGTGCTGCGTATTGATCCTAAAAAGATTAATTCTCGACTTTTAAACGATCCTTCGCGTCGCTTTGTGTATTTAAAGCGCCAAGTTACTCCTGCTGTAGCAAATTATATTGGTGATTTACGCCTCCCTGGTATCCATTTACTAGATGAATCTAAACGCTACTACCCTGCAGGTGAAGTTACCGCGCATGTTATTGGTTTTACCAATATCGATGGTAAGGGCATTGAAGGCATTGAAAAGCTATACGAAAACGCTTTAACGGGCGAGGAAGGCCGCCGTACCATTCGTAAAGACGCACAAGGGCGTGAGGTAGAAGTACTTGACGAGCGTGAACGTGTAGAGCCAGAAAGTATAGAACTAAGTATTGATCAACGAATTCAAGCCATTGCGTACAAGGCCGTAAAATCAGCTGTACTGACTTATAAAGCCACATCGGGCTCAGCTATGGTAGTTGATGTTAAAACCGGTGAAGTACTGGCAATGGTAAATAGCCCTTCATTTAATCCAAACAACTTAAGCGATGCTGCACCTCATAAACGTCGTAACCGCGCAATTACAGATTTGTTTGAACCAGGCTCAACTGTTAAGCCTCTAGCCATTTTGGCTGGGCTAGACTACGGCGCCATTCAGGCAGATGACACGATTGATACCTACCCAGGTTGGATGCGTTTAGGTGGTAGTTTAGTGAGAGATACCCGTAATCACGGCGAACTAACACTGCGCGAAATACTAAAGTACTCCTCAAACATGGGAGTTGCGAAGGTTACTCAGTTAGTGCCTAAAGATTACCTTGTTGGTTTATACCAAAAAGTAGGCTTTGGTAGTGATACTGGAACAGGCATGGTCGGTGAAAGCAGCGGTTTGTTTTATCCAAATCGTCGTTGGTCTGACTTTGAAATTGCCACTTTATCATTTGGTTATGCGATTTCGGTAAGTACTGCGCAAATGGCGCGCTTTTATACCATGTTAGGCGCTGGTGGAGTTAATCGACCACTGACTATTTTAAAGCAAGACAATATACCTGAAGGCGAACGTATTTTTAAACAAAAAGACGTAGAAGCCGTAGTGCACATGATGGAAAGTGTATTTGAAAAAGACGGTACTGCTCGCAACATAAAAGTTGATGGGTATCGTGCAGCTGGTAAAACAGGTACATCTAAAAAAGCCGTAGCAGGTGGTTATGGTGATGAATATGTAGGTTATTTTGCAGGTGTAGCGCCGGCAAGTAATCCTCGTTTAGCCGTGGTAGTTATGATTAATGAACCAGGTGGTGATGTGTACTATGGAGGTGCCACCGCTGGCCCTGCATTTGCAGAAATCATCTCTAACGCATTAAGAATATTAAACGTAGCGCCTGACAAGGAAGAGGTTGCGTACGTACAAGGTAAAGATAACGATGCGTGATTTAAAGGATATTTTAAAATACATCGAAATAGATGCGCCCTCGCAACTGGTAAAACATTTACGCCTTGATAGCCGTGAAGTAACGCCAGGTGATGTATTTGTTGCTATTAAAGGCCATGCACTTGATGGCGGTCAATTTATTAATAAAGCAATTGAAAATGGCGCAACAGCTATTATTGCTGACAGATTATGTGAATTTGAAACAAGTTTTGAGCCACTATATTTAGTTTCGGAGCTTGATAAAAAGCTTCCAGAATTAGCAAGTCGCTTTTATAGCCAGCCAAGTCAGGCTCTTGATTTAATTGGTGTGACAGGTACAAACGGTAAATCGACAACCACAGCAATGATTGCCCACTTAGCGCAGTTTTGCAGTACTGATTCGGCTATTATTGGCACTTTGGGTTATGGTCATCCTGATAACTTAATTCCACTGATTAATACCACACCTTCAACGGTTGATTTACAGCATATTTTGAGCGATTTAAATTCGCAGCATAAAAAGCTGGTAGCCATGGAAGTGTCATCTCATGGGTTAGTGCAGCAGCGTGTTGCTAAATGCGCGTTTAAAGCGGCTGTGTTTACTAATCTTTCGCGCGATCACTTAGATTACCATGGTGATATGGCAAGTTACGGTGATGCGAAACTAATGCTTTTCCGTGATTTTGAGCCGCAAGTTGTAGTGCTTAATCAAGATGATTCTCAAGCTGAGCAATGGCTTGAAAAGTATGATTTTAATAACCTAATCTGTTATGGCCGCAAAAACTTAGCCCCTAAGAATGCTCAGTACGTTTATTTTTCTGATGTTGAATATTCAAGTGAAGGTATTTCGGCGCAGTTGTCGACTAGTTGGGGTGATATGTCGATTAAATCGCCTCTGTTTGGCGAATTTAATTTATATAACTTAACGGCCGCGATCGCTACATTACTAGGGCTTGGTTATCCGCTTGAGCAATTAGTTTCAGGTTGTGCGCAGTTACAGCCAGTAGCTGGGCGAATGCAAGCATTTAGCCAAGCAGGCATGCCGACGTGTGTTGTTGATTACGCACATACACCCGATGCACTTGCACTTGCATTACAAGCATTACAGCTGCATGTGCCAGGTGGTGTAAGTTGTGTATTTGGTTGCGGTGGCGACAGAGATAAAGGTAAGCGTGCATTGATGGCGCAAGCTGCAGAGCAAAACGCTAATAAAGTTATTATTACCAGTGATAACCCTCGCTCAGAAAACCCTGATGACATTATTGCAGATGTAGCAGGCGGTTTAACCCATCCTCAAAATGCACATTTAGAGGCTGATAGAGCAACTGCAATTCGTTTTGCTATAGAAAATGCTACAGCTGATGACGTTATTTTGATTGCAGGTAAAGGCCACGAAGATTATCAAATTATAGGCGATAAGCGAATCGACTTTTGCGATCGCCGGTATGTACAAGAACAACTAAAAAAAGCAGTAAGAGGGATAACACAATGATCCCAATGGATTTTGATTGGTTAGCTAATGTGCTAACAACCGATTATCAAGGTGATAATCAACACGTGCTTAATATAAATACTGATACTCGTACAGTGTGCGATGGTGAAGTGTTTTTAGCACTGAAAGGGCCAAATTTTGATGGTCATAAATTTATAGCTGAGGCTAAACAAAAGGGCGCTATTGGCGTTATTGTTCAGCACAAAGTTGATGTAGATATTCCACAATTTATAGTAAGCGATACACGTATTGCACTAGGTGCAATTGGCACCGCTGTTATGGCACAAGTGGCGCCTAAAACAATTGCAATTACAGGGAGTGTAGGCAAAACCACCGTAAAAGAAATGTGTGCGGCAATTTTGTCGGTTCACGGTGATGTATTAGCTACTAAAGGTAATTTTAATAACGATATTGGCGTCCCACTTACGTTATTGCGCTTAGAGCCTCAACATCGTTTTGCGGTTATTGAACTGGGTGCAAATCACTTAGGTGAAATTGCTTACACCACTGCAATGACAAAACCAGATGTAGCCGTTGTATGTAATGTTGCAGCAGCCCACTTAGAAGGTTTTGGTAGTTTAATGGGCGTCGCAAAAGCTAAAGGTGAGATTTTTGATGGCCTTAAAGATGATGGCGTTGCGATTGTTAACTGCGATAGTGAATTTAGCCAATATTGGTTAGATAAGCTTGAAGGGCGTAATGTTAAACGTTTTTCTACAACTGAAAAACTAGATATTTGGGCAGAGAACATCACGCTTGATGCCAATGCGCGTGCAAGCTTTACGCTTTGCACTAAAAACAAGCAAGTACCTGTTACCTTGGCACTTCCGGGTAAGCACAATATTAGTAATGCACTTATCGCTGCTGCACTGACCAGTGAATTTAACGTAACCCTTGAAGAAATAGCCAATGCACTTGCCACAATGGCTGATGTAAAAGGGCGCGTTAATTTAATTGAAGTGTCTGATTTACTCACCGTGGTTGATGATACCTATAATGCCAATGTTAAGTCTGTAAAGGCTGCGATTGACTTGTTAAGTGATATGCAAGGTCACCGCATTTTAGCACTTGGAGACATGGGTGAGCTAGGTGAAGATGCACGTAAGTACCATCAAGAAGTTGGCGAGTATGCACTTGAGCAAGGTATTGATGAGTTATTTACATTAGGTGTATTAAGTAAATACGCAAGTGATGTGTTTGAACTACCTAATCGCCACTTTTCGAGCCGCGAACAGATGCAGCAAAAAATTCAAGAAAGTATTAATAAAGTGAATACTAAAACAACAATAGTAGTGAAAGGATCGCGCAGTTCTCGCATGGAATTATTAGTAACCGATTTAGTTAATGGCCAGCAACAAGCCATCAATGGAGTATCATAATGTTAGTTTGGCTGGCAGAGTATTTAACACAGTATTTTAGTGGTTTTCATGTTTTTTCGTATTTAACGCTACGTGCCATTTTAGGTATTTTAACTGCGCTAATTATGTCTCTTTATTTAGGACCTAAGTTAATTCGTGGTTTGCAACGTATGCAAATAGGCCAAACAGTTCGAGACGACGGTCCGCAATCGCATTTGTCTAAGTCGGGTACACCGACTATGGGCGGCTTACTTATTTTAGCGGCCATTTTTACCAGCACGCTACTTTGGGCCGATTTATCAAATAAATACGTATGGGCAACACTGTTTGTAATTGGCTCTTTAGGTATTGTTGGCTTTGTTGATGATTACCGTAAAGTTATTCGTAAAGATCCAAAAGGCTTAATTGCTAAGTGGAAGTACTTTTGGCAGTCGGTCATTGCATTAGTTGTAGCTACTGCTTTGTATTTTACCAGTGCACAAGCATCTGAAACATCACTTGTTGTTCCATTTTTTAAAGACGTATTACCGCAATTAGGTTTGTTTTATATCGTGCTTACGTATTTTGCCATAGTAGGTACATCAAACGCGGTAAACCTGACCGATGGTTTAGATGGCTTGGCGATTGTGCCAATTATTTTAGTGGCTTCGGCATTGGCAATTATTGCTTACTTAACAGGTAATATTAACTTTTCGGCTTACTTACATATTCCACATTTACCGCTGGCGAGTGAGCTTGTGGTTGTATGTACTGCCATTGTGGGCGCAGGGCTTGGCTTTTTATGGTTTAACACTTACCCAGCACAAGTATTTATGGGCGATGTGGGTTCATTAGCACTTGGTGGCGCATTAGGTATTATTGCTGTTTTAGTACGCCAAGAGTTACTGCTTATTATTATGGGCGGTGTATTTGTAATGGAAGCGCTATCGGTAATATTACAAGTGGGGTCGTATAAATTACGCGGACAACGCATTTTTAGAATGGCGCCGATTCATCATCATTATGAATTAAAAGGTTGGCCAGAGCCTCGCGTTATTGTGCGCTTTTGGATTATTTCTGTTGTGCTAGTGCTTGCTGGCTTAGCTACTTTAAAGATTCGATAAATGCAGTATTTAAACGAGATAAAAAACAAACAAATAACAGTGCTCGGACTCGGTGTAACCGGTCTGGGCATTGTGCGTTTTCTATTATCTCATGGCCTAACACCAAAGGTCGTTGATAGCCGAGTAACCCCGCCGGGGATTGATTGGTTAAAAGAGCACGCGCCAACTCTAGATACCCACTTCGGTAATTTGGATGACGTAGAGCTTTGTTCAAGCGATATGATTATTATAAGCCCTGGGCTTAGCTTAAAAATACCAGCTGTTGCAGATGCAATTAACGTAGGTGTTGAAGTGATTGGCGACGTTGAGTTATTTGCACGTATTAATTCAAAACCTGTTGTTGCAGTAACGGGCTCTAACGGTAAATCAACCGTGGTTACGCTCGCTTATGAAGTGTTAAAAGAAGCCGGCTATAAAGTTGCTTTGGGTGGGAATATTGGCACAGCGGTACTTGATTTACTCAATGATGATTTTGATGTGTATGTGCTTGAGTTATCGAGTTTTCAGTTAGATACCACAACGAGTTTAAAACCAGTAAGTGCAACGGTATTAAATGTGTCAGAAGATCACCTTGACCGCTACGACAGTTACCAAGCTTATATAGACTCAAAGCTAAGTATTTATAATTTCGCAGAGCTTATTGTTGTCAACGCAGACGATAGTCAAACACATCCAGTTGAACGCGGTACAACCCCTTTAATTAGCTTTGGTGCTCAACAAGGTGATTACCATTTAGCGCAGCACAATGGCGAAACTCACTTTATGGTTAAAGGCGATGCCTTTTTACCTGTTGATACGCTTGCGGTAGTGGGTAAGCACAATTATTTAAATGCGCTTGCAGTAATGGCGCTCTTAAGTCCGTTTGAAGTCAGCAAAGAGCAATATAAAAATGCGTTAGATCAATTTAATGGATTGGCTCATCGCTGCCAATTTGTAGCTGAGCTTAACGGTGTAAAGTATTTTAACGATTCAAAGGCAACTAATGTTGGAGCGACCATTGCTGCAATAGATAGTTTAGCTAGTGACGGTGAAAATCTGATTGTTATTGCTGGTGGCGATGCCAAAGGTGCTGATTTAAATGCGCTTAAACCCTACATAGAACAGCATGTAAAAGCATTAATTTGTTTTGGTAAAGATGCAAGTGACTTAGCTGCGATTACCAATAAGAGTTATTTAACTAACAATATGGAAGAAGCCGTTACTTTGGCCAAAGTACTTAGTAGTACAGGCAATATTGTTTTATTAGCACCCGCATGTGCCAGCATTGATATGTATAACAACTATATGCAACGCGGTGATGACTTTGTTCAGTGTGTAATGGCAGGGGCGTTATGATTGCTTTTGCCGATATAAGAGACGCATTAACACCTAAGCCTTCGGCGCAGTTATACGATGTACCGCTATTGTACTGCGTAATAATGCTAATTGGTGTTGGTTTTATCATGGTGACCAGCGCATCAATGCCTACCGCAGAGCGGTTATTTGATGACCCGTACCATATTACCATTCGCCACAGCATGTTTTTAGCAATGGCTTTTGTGCTTTTTTGGATAAGCGTTTGTGTGCCAATGGAGTGGTGGAAACGATCAAACCCTTATCTATTAATACTAGGCATGGTGCTATTAATAGCGGTATTGATTATTGGGCGTGAAGTAAACGGCGCTAAACGATGGATACCTATTGGACCTGTTGGTTTTCAGGTGGCTGAGGCCGCTAAGTTGTACTTTTTTAGTTATATTGCGGGTTATTTGGTAAGAAAACGCGAAGAAGTACAAGAAAATATTAAAGGCTTTGCAAAGCCAATTGCTGTATTTGCAGTGTATGCACTGCTTATTCTGCTGCAGCCAGATTTAGGCACAGTGGTTGTTATGTTTGTAACAACGGTTGGTTTACTGTTTTTAGCTGGCGCTAAATTATGGCAGTTCTTTGTACTTATTCTAACTGGCGTCGGTTTGGTTGTATTACTGATTATTGTTGAACCATATCGAATGGCGCGTGTTGTCGGCTTTTTAGACCCTTGGGATGATCCTTTTGGAAAGGGTTACCAATTGGTTCAATCGCTAATGGCTTATAGCCAAGGTGGTTGGTTTGGTCAAGGCTTAGGTAACAGTGTACAAAAACTACAATATTTACCTGAAGCACATAACGATTTTATTTTTGCCGTTATAGGTGAAGAACTTGGCTTAATAGGCGTTGTAAGTATTTTAACGGTATTAGCTACTTTAGTATTTAGAGCCTTATTAATAGGCCAACAAGCCCTTAAGTGCGGCAAGGAATACGAAGGCTACTTTTCATTTGCCATTGGTATTTGGTTTGCATTTCAAACCATGGTGAATGTAGGTGCGAGCGCGGGTATTTTACCGACGAAGGGTTTAACCCTGCCGTTTATTTCTTATGGCGGCTCAAGCTTATTAATTATGACTATTGCCACGGGTATTTTATTACGCGTAGATTTTGAAACCAAAATGGCAACCAAACAAGCCACCTCACGCGGAGGTAAGCGATGAGTAAAAAATTAGTAGTAGTGGCTGGTGGAACTGGCGGACACATTTTTCCCGGTATTGCAGTGGCCGATTATTTAAAACAGCAGGGCTGGCAAGTTAGCTGGATCGGCACACCAGATCGAATGGAAGCGAGCGTTGTACCTAAGCACAATATAGATATTGATTTTATTAACGTTAAAGGTGTTCGTGGTAACGGATTAAAGCGTCTTATTAAAGCCCCATTCATGGTAATTAATGCAGTATTGCAGGCGCGTAAGGTATTGAAAGAGCAGCGTCCTGATGTAGTACTTGCAATGGGCGGTTATGTTACGGGTCCAACGGGAATTGCAGCAAAAAGTTTAGGTATCCCGCTGGTTATTCACGAGCAAAACGCTGTAGCGGGTATGAGCAATAAACTGCTAGCCAAGGTGGCTACACGAGTATTAGCTGCATTTCCAAATGCTTTTGCACAGGGTCAAGCCGAGCTAGTAGGTAACCCAGTTCGCCAAAGCGTTATGAATATAGCCAAACGCGATGTATCAAGCCCTATTAATATTTTAGTAGTGGGCGGCTCGCTTGGTGCACAAGTGCTTAATCAAACATTACCAGAAGCATTTAAAGTACTAAATAATACAGCTCCAATAAGTATATGGCATCAAACAGGTAAGGGTCATTTAACTACCGTAGAAGCAGCTTATAAAATGCATGCTTTTACAGGCAGTAATACAAAAATAGCTGAATTTATTGATGATATGGACGCAGCGTATAGCTGGGCTGACATTGTTGTTTGCCGTGCTGGTGCGTTAACTGTTAGCGAAATTGCAGCGGCAGGTAAAATGGCCGTTTTTGTTCCGTTTCCACATGCCGTGGACGACCATCAAACAGCGAACGCACAATATTTAGTGATGGCTAATGGCGCATTATTAATGCCACAAGGGCAGTTTAATAAACAATCAATTGTTGAACTATTAAGCCCGTATTTAGCCCAACCTTCATTAATTACTGAAATGGCTACAAATGCAAAAAAACAAGCCATTTTAGATGCCACAGCAAGCGTAGCAACGCACTGTGAGCAAGTAACAAATAAGAGAAAATAAGTGAAAGAAACGTCAGTACAAGAAAAACACACACGCCCTGCAATGCGCCGAATAGAAACCATTCACTTTATTGGTATTGGTGGAGCAGGTATGGGCGGTATTGCTGAAGTACTCGCTTTTGAAGGCTACCGTATTACAGGTTCTGACATTGCCCATAGCGCTATGACAGATCGTTTAATTAAAGCCGGTGCAGAAGTATTTATAGGCCATCATGAAAATAACGTGAAAGATGCCAATGTAGTCGTTGTTTCAAGTGCGATTGATGAAACAAATCCTGAAATTATTGCAGCTAAAGCCGCAAGAGTTCCTGTTGTTCGCCGCGCAGAAATGTTGGCTGAATTAATGCGTTTTCGCCACGGTATAGCCATTGCGGGTACGCATGGTAAAACAACGACAACAAGCTTAATTGCGAGTATTTATGGACAAGCAGGGCTTGATCCAACCTTTATTATTGGTGGCTTGTTAAATAGCGCAGGTAGTAACGCAAAAGTAGGCAAAAGTGATTTCTTAATTGCAGAAGCTGATGAAAGCGACGCGTCGTTTTTACACTTACAGCCAATGGTATCAGTGATCACAAATATTGAAGAAGATCACATGGATACTTATGGCGGCAGTCTTGAAAAAATGAAAGACACGTATGTAGATTTCATCCATAACTTGCCGTTTTATGGTTTAGCTGTTGTATGTATTGATTCTGAAGTTGCTGCTGAACTTATCCCGCGCTTTGGTCGCCCAGTTATTACGTATGGCGAATCGAAGGATGCTGATTATCGCATGAGCGACTTTAGCCAATCAGCTAATACATGCACATTTACAGTAACTAACAAGCAAGGTGAGTGTTTAACTGCCACGTTGAATATGCCAGGTAGACACAACGCACTTAATGCAACCGCTGCGATTGCTGTGGCAAAAGATCAAAATATTGCGAATCATGCAATTTTAGAAGCGCTGCAGAAGTTTGAAGGTATTGGTCGTCGTTTTCAACACTATGGTGAATTCGAAAACGAGCGTGGCAATGTCATGTTAGTTGATGATTACGGGCATCATCCTTCAGAAGTTGCAGCAACAATTGCAGCAGTACGTGAAGGTTGGCCTGATAAGCGTTTAGTAATGGTATATCAACCTCATAGATTTTCCCGTACACGCGACTTATACGAAGATTTTGTAAAAGTACTTGCTGATGTAGATCAGTTGCTACTGCTTGATGTGTATAGCGCTGGTGAAGATCCTATTGTTGGCGCAGACAGCAAAAGCTTATGCCGTAGCCTTCGTCAACGTGGCAAAGAGCCGCTGCATGTAGCAACAAATGCAGAGCTTGCAGGCGTTTTGGCCGCAAATTTACAAAATAATGATTTAGTATTAACCCAAGGCGCTGGTAATATAGGTCAGTTAGTTAAAACATTAGCTGCGACGGGTATGTCGATAGAAAAACTTAAGCAAGGTGAAGTATGACTCAGGTAAACACACAATTTGGTAAAGTAGCGGTACTGCTAGGTGGTAACTCAGCAGAACGTGAAGTGTCTTTACGATCGGGTCAGGCTGTTTTAAATGCGCTGCAAAATAGTGGCATTGATGCAATTGCATTTGACCCGCAAAGTCGTTCTTTGTGGGAGTTAAAAGAATTAAATGTAGAGCGCGTTTTTATTGCTTTGCATGGTCGTGGTGGCGAAGACGGAACTGTACAAGGTGCGCTTGAATTTATGAACCTGCCTTACACGGGCAGTAATGTACTGGGTTCAGCACTTGCTATGGATAAAGTACGTTGTAAGCACTTATTTAAATCAGCGGGTTTAAGCACTGCACCTTATGCCGTAGTTGACGCTAAAAAAGGCTTTGATGCTGCAGCTATTATGGGTGAGTTTAAAAAGGTAATGGTTAAGCCATCGCACGAAGGCTCAAGCATAGGTATGGCGCAAGCAAGTACAGCACAAGAACTTGAAGACGCACTAGCTAATGCATTTAAATTTGATAATCAAGTGCTTGTAGAGCAGTGGATCACGGGACGTGAATTCACAGTTACAGTGCTTGGCGACGAAGTACAACCAGTCATTGAGATGACTACACCTAATGGTTTTTACGATTACCAAGCTAAGTATCAATCAAATACAACGCAGTATCATTGCCCTGCAGATTTATCAGAGCAAGATACTAAGTACTTACAAGCTATATCGCTAGATGCATTTGATTTAGTGGGCGCAAGTGGTTGGGGCCGTGTTGATGCGATGCAAGACGAGCAAGGTAACTTTTACCTGCTTGAAGTAAATACAGTACCAGGCATGACTGAAAAGTCGTTAGTGCCAATGGCGGCAAAAGCGAATGGGGCAACTTTTGAACAATTAGTTGTTCGCATTTTAGAGCAAACGCTTTAATATGCATCCCCTTTTAGAAAAAGCTCAGGAAATCAAACTGAAACTTAATTGGTCTCTGATTTTTGGTGTGAGCTTTTTTCTGATAGTTGTAATTGGCTTAGTGCAAATTACAACAGGTGTATCGGATTGGTTAGTTGAAAACAAAGATGCTCAAATTAAGCACCTTACAGTGCAAGGGCAGCCTAAATACACAGATGAAACGGCAATTATAAAAGCGATTAAAAAAGCCGATTTAAGTAGTTTTTTTGAACTCGATGTCAAGCATGTGCAGCAGCTAGTTCAAGACTTACCCTGGGTTGCTACCGCTTCGGTGCGTAAACAATGGCCTGATACTATACAAGTATATGTTGTTGAACATGAAGTAGTAGCACATTGGAATAGCGACTTATTGCTCAACCAAAGTGGTCAGGCATTTCAAGCCAGCAGCGATAAGTTAGATCATGACTTACCGCAGTTATACGGCCCAGAAGGCAGCGAAGAAGAAGCGTGGATTGCTTTTAAGCAATTTGATGAAATGCTAAAAGTTAACGGCTTAACGTTAACAAGTTTGGCATTGTCGGAGCGCTTTTCGTGGCAACTATGGTTAGATAACGGAATACGTTTAAATTTAGGACGTAAAGATAAAGCCAAGCGTGTACAACGTTTTATAGACGTTTATCCACGAATGGAACAACGTGCAGATGCACAAGTAGATACAATAGATTTACGGTATGATACCGGCCTTGCAGTCAGCTTTAAGCCAGTGCAAGAAGAACAATTACAAAATAAGAGTAAGGCATGACTAAGTCAGCAGAAAGAAACCTAGTAATAGGGTTAGACGTTGGCACCTCGAAAGTGGTTGCCACGGTAGGTGAAATCACCGCAGATAACAAGCTCAGCATTGTTGGTGTGGGCAGCCAAGTATCTCATGGTATGGATAAAGGCGGCGTTAACGATTTAAACTTAGTGTCTGAGTCTATTCGCCGAGCAATAGACGAAGCCGAGTTAATGGCTGATTGTCGTATTAGCTCTGTGTATTTGGGTATTTCTGGCAAACATATACAGTGCCAAAACGAAAGTGGCGTGGTGGCAATTAATAATACCGAAGTCACTGACGAAGACATTGAAAATGTAATTCATATTGCGCGTTCTGTGCCTATTTCGGCAGAGCGTAAAATGCTGCATGCATTGCCGCAAGAATACAGTATCGACATGCAAGAGGGCATTAAAAACCCACTTGGTATGAGTGGTGTTCGTATGGAAGCGCGTGCACACATTATTACGTGCTCAAACGATATGGCAAAAAATATCGAGAAATGCGTAGAGCGCTGTGGTCTTGAAGTCGATCAACTTATCTTTACTGCATTAGCGTCATGTTATTCTGTACTAACAGATGACGAAAAAGAGCTAGGTGTTGCAGTACTTGATATTGGTGGCGGCACTATGGATATCACCATTTATATTAATGGCGCACTTCGTCACTCTGCGGTTATTCCAGTGGCGGGTAACCAAGTTACTGGTGATATTGCAAAAATATTTCGCACACCTATATCACATGCCGAGTCACTCAAAGTACAATACGCATGTGCTAGTAGCCAAATGGCAAGTAGCGAAGACACAATTGAAGTACCAAGTGTAGGCGGACGACCAGCAAGGTTAATGTCGCGCCATACATTATCTGAGGTGGTAGAGCCTCGTTTTAGAGAATTATTTGAGCTTGCGATGGAAGAAATTCGTCGTTCAGGCTTAGAAGACCAAATTGCGGCAGGTCTCGTTATTACAGGCGGAACTGCTAAAATGACTGGCGCGATGGAGGTGGCAGAAGACATCTTCCAAATGCCAGTAAGAATAGGCAAGCCAATCGGGATGGTTGGTTTGACAGACTATGTAGATGATCCTTCGTACGCAACCGCTGTTGGTTTGTTACAATACGGGCGTACCATGCAATCGATGAATGCACAAAAGTCGAAAGCAGAGGATAACAATAATTGGTGGAACCGCATTACTAAATGGTTCCAAGGCGAGTTTTAAGACTCAAGTCGGAGAGTAAACATGTTTGATATAATGGAACAACACAGCGAAGAAGCTGTAATAAAAGTAATCGGCGTGGGCGGTGGTGGCGGTAACGCTGTTGAGCACATGGTTAAACAACAAATAGAAGGCGTGCGTTTTATAGCCGCTAATACGGATGCGCAAGCATTACGTAACTCTGCTGCCGATATTACAGTTCAGCTAGGCACGCAAATAACCTCTGGGTTGGGTGCGGGCGCAAACCCTGAAGTAGGCCGTAAGTCGGCTGAAGAAGATGCAGATACAATTCGTGCCAGCCTTGAAGGCGCCGATATGGTATTTATTGCAGCCGGTATGGGCGGAGGTACAGGTACTGGTGCAGCACCGGTAGTTGCTAAAATTGCTAAAGAACTCGGTATTTTAACCGTTGCAGTTGTAACACGTCCTTTTGATTTTGAAGGTAAAAAACGTGCAGCAGCCGCTGAACAAGGTATTAACGAATTGTCAGAAATTGTAGATTCACTTATTACAATTCCGAACAATAAATTGCTTAAAGTTTTAGGAAAAGGGACTACACTTCTAGATGCCTTCGCTAAAGCTAATGACGTATTATTTGGTGCGGTACAAGGTATAGCAGAGCTAATTACACGTTCTGGTTTAATTAACGTGGATTTCGCCGATGTTAGAACTGTAATGTCTGCAATGGGTACTGCAATGATGGGAACGGCGTCCGCGTCAGGTCCTGATCGTGCACAAGAAGCAGCAGAAGCGGCTATCTCAAGCCCACTACTAGAAGACGTTGATTTAACAGGTGCTAAAGGTATCTTAGTTAATATCACCGCAGGTATGGACATTGCGATTGAAGAATTTGAAATTGTTGGTAATCACGTTAAAGCACTTGCGTCAGAAAACGCAACGGTTGTTGTTGGTGCGGTAATCGACCCAGAAATGACTGATGAGCTACGTGTAACGGTTGTTGCAACTGGCTTAGGCGGCGATCGTCGTCCACAGTTTGGTATTGTTGATAACGGCTTTAAAAAAGCATCAGGTTCTGATGTTGCAAGCACATCAAACCAAACGAGCAGTATGTACGTACCAAGCTTTGCAAGCCAAGATACAAACACTGAAGAAAACACTGCTAAAGCGCAAACGCAAAGCAAAGAAAAAGCGCCTACAACTAGTTCAAGCAGTGCATCAAGCTCTTCAGCACAAAATAGTAAAAAAGCGGATAAATCAGAAGGTGGTGATTATTTTGATATCCCCGCTTTTTTACGTAAGCAGGCTGATTAACATTTAATAATACTTTTGTTTGAAATATGTACAAATATTGAAAGACAAAAGGATTTATGTTAAAATCCGCCATATAACTGTAACTGATTTAAAAGTGAGCATACCTATGATTAAACAGCGTACGATTGCAGAAGTAGTCAAAGCCATAGGAATTGGACTTCATAAAGGTGAGAAGGTCACAATAACTCTCCGACCTGCGAGCGCAAATACTGGGATTGTATTTCGTCGTGTCGACCTTGATCCGGTTGTTGATTTTGAAACAACACCTGAAGCCGTTGGTGATACGCAGTTGTGTACCTGTTTAATTAACAAAGATGGTGTTCGCTTATCGACTACTGAGCATCTTATTGCAGCTGTTGCTGCAATGGGAATTGATAATCTAATTGTAGAATTAGATAGCTCAGAAGTGCCGATTATGGATGGTAGTGCATTACCATTCATATATCTGTTACAAAAAGGCGGAATTGAAGAGCAAAACGTTGCTAAACGCTTTATCCGTATTAAAGAAAAAGTACGCATTGAAGAAGGTGATAAGTGGGCTGAAGTTGAACCATATGATGGTTTTCATATCGACTTTGAGATTGCATTTAACCACCCAGCTATCAATGAAAGTCGCCAACGTATTGGGTTGGATATAACAACGCAAAGCTTTATTGAAGAAATTAGCCGTGCGCGTACTTTTGGATTTATGAAAGATATTGAATACATGCATGCAAACAACCTAGCGCTAGGTGGTAGCATGGATAGTGCTGTGGTACTTGATGAGTTCAAAGTTTTAAATCCTAACGGTTTACGTTATAGCGACGAGTTTGTTAAGCACAAGATATTAGACTGTGTTGGTGACATGTTTATGACAGGCCATAACCTTTTAGGTAAAGTAACTGCATTTAAATCGGGTCATGATTTAAATAATAAATTACTTCGTAAAATTATGGCTACAGAGTCAGCATGGGAGTGGGCAACATTTGAAACGCCTGTGACGATGCCTGCACCCGGTCTTGAGTTAGCTCCAGCCTAAAAGCAGTAAAAGAGCAGCTCGAAAAACAGTTATAAAAAATGACGCTAATTAGCGTCATTTTTTTGCGTGAAATTTAATAGCTCTATACTTTATTATAACTCCAAAAGAGCTTGTAACTGATTTAAACTAGCTACGGTATAGGTTGGCTTTATTCCGTCGGCTAATTGCTCACCAGGGTGCTGTAACCAGCAAGTATCAATACCAACATTGTTGCCGCCAAGTATGTCACTTGCAGCAGTATCACCTACCATAAGTATCTCGCTTTTATCTGGGTTACCCATTAGCTCAAATGTGTGCTCGAAAATCGCTTTATTCGGTTTTGCTATACCTACAAGTTCAGATATAACTAACCATTCAAACATATCTTTTAAGCCAGTATGCTCAAGGCGTACGGTTTGTAAGCGGGCAAATCCGTTAGTAATAATACCTAATCTAGCATTTGGCTTAAGTTTATTTAAAAGCTCAATAGCACCAGGTAATGGCTCGCAAATTTGCGCCATAGAATCTAAAAAAGCATCGTTTAGCTCTTTTGCTGGCACATTAAGTTTTGAAGCCCACTCATTAAAGCGTGTTACTTGTAAGTAATCTGCGCTAATAGTGCCATTTTGATAATCAACCCACAGCTGCTTATTGGTTTTTTGATAATGAATATAATCGTCTTGGCTAAAATCTACGTTGTAAGCTTTAAACATGCGAGTCATGCCCGCTAAAATATCAAACCTAAATAAGGTTTCGTCTGCATCAAACAATACATAGTTATACTTCATTAAACTTCCTAAATTAATTTGTTTGGCCGTATAGCTCAGGGTGTAAAAAAGGCGCCATAGCTAAAGTGAGTGCTTGTGTATAGGTACTTTCGCGCGTGGCATGATTGTTGGTAAGTAGACCAATAGCGCCACCTTTTTGTTTAACGTTGGTGGTATTAAATGCTTTGTCCATTACATCGCCAAGTTCTTCACCTTTAAGTAATGCATTATAAAGTACTTGGGGTAGAGGAAGGTTGCTGCTACGCCCTACAACTTGATTTAAGGCATTATCAATAACAACGTAAGCAAAGGTTGCTGCACCATAGCTAAATTGCTCTGCACCGCCTTCCATTGCAACGTAATAGTGAGCTTGGTGGTGCTTTTTGCAATAATTAACACGGTTTTGCGCGCCAATACGTGTTTCGTCTTCGCCAATAGGCTGATCGGGCACGCCTGAGGGAGCATTCACACCTTCACAGTCAATGATACATTCTGGAAAATACATAGTAAAAATATGTTTAGCGGCATTTATTTTTACAGGATTTTTAGAACCGACAATAATTTTTAATTGTTGTGACATGCTGATCTCACCTTGAGCAAAATCAGCAGTGTACGTGAGTTAGCTTTAACAAAAAAGAGTCGGTAATCAAATAGGTAAATCGAGTGGTGCTAGGTTTTCCAGTGCACGCTTTTTCAAAATAATATCTTTAATTAATGGGGTAAGTACAAGCTCCATAGCTAAGCCCATTTTACCGCCTGGTACTACAAGTGTATTTATACGAGACATAAAACTGCCTTCGATCATCCGTAAATAATAAGGAAAATCAACATCATCAATACCCCTAAAGCGAATAACTACAAAGCTTTCATCAAGAGATGGAATATCTTTGGCGCTAAATGGGTTTGATGTATCAACAGTAGGCACGCGTTGAAAATTAATATGGGTACGAGAAAACTGCGGGGTAATATGATTTATATAGTCATCCATACTGCGCACAATAGAGCCCATAACCGCTTCGCGAGAATGGCCTCGTTCGGATGTGTCGCGTATTAATTTTTGAATCCACTCAAGGTTAATAATTGGAACCATGCCTATTAATAAATCGACATGCTTTGCTACGTCTACATCTTGATCAACTACGCCGCCGTGTAACCCTTCATAGAACAATATATCAGTATTACTATCAAGGTCTTGCCAAGGAGTAAATGTACCCGGTAATTGATTATATGGGACGGCTTCATCAAAGGTGTGTAAGTATCGGCGTAACTTACCTTGGCCTGTTTCACTATAGTTTTCAAACAACGCTTCTAAAGCACCAAAGTCATTTGCTTCTCGGCCAAAGTAACTAATGTGTTTATTTTCTTGTTGTGCTTCACGTACTTTTTTATCCATTTCAGGGCGAGTGTAACGATGAAAGCTATCTCCTTCGATAAAAGCCGCTTCAATATTAAGGCTACGGAAAATATGTTTAATTGCATTGGTTGTGGTGGTTGTACCCGCACCAGAGGAACCCGTAATCGCAATAATAGGATTTTTAGCTGACATGTTAATTCTCTTTTTTAGGACCAGGTTTTATAACCAGACTAAACTTAACATTATTTTAAGCCGTTTGGGTATCTTAAGAGTTGACTGATTTAGCTCAAGTGACGTCATCAGCAAATAACGTTATCATGAGGTGCTTAAAATTAAAACGAGAGAAAGCATGAAACTTATTAAACCATTACTTGGGATATTTTCTATAGCAGCGCTTAGCCCAATTATGGCACAGGCTAGCATGCCAAAAAGCCAAGTATTACTTGCTGATTTAAATACGCCTTATGGGGTACAAGTTAATATAGTGAGTGATAAAAACAGTTATAACAACCAACCGTACTTAACAAGTACAGGTTTATACTTTACTCATGAGGTGATTGCAGATGAGCAGAGCCAAACCGATATTGCTTATTATGATTTAACATCAAAAAAAGTTATTAATATCAGTAACTCTCCCGTAAGCGAATATTCACCAACGATTGTGCCAAGTGGTGATGCAGTATCAGCGATTGTTGTAGAGGTAGATGGTAAGCAAAAACTGTGGCAATACCCACTCAAAAGCGAAGATGCGCCAAGTCGTATTTTTGATTGGATTGAACCTGTTGGGTACCATGCTTGGGGCGTTCAAAATGATTTAGTGATGTTTATTTTAGGAAAGCCTCATACTCTTCAATATACTTCTGTTGCACAAGCGAAGGGAAAAATAGCTGCCAGCAATATTGGCCGAACGCTTATTTATAACAACTCTACGGCTGCATTTTTATTTAGTTACACTAAAAACGAGCAACATATTTTAGCGAGTTTTAATCCACAAGATAAACAAGTTGAAGACCTACTAAGGTTACCTGCTCAAGTTCAAGATTTTATTTTGAAAGATGATGCAACTATCGCTTATGCTATTAAAAACCGCGTTTATCAGCGTAAACTTGATGGAAGTGATGAAGTATCGCAATGGCTTAATTTAAGCACCTACTGCGAAACAAATATAACAAGAATGAGTTACAACAATGAAAAACTCGCTTTTGTATGTGATATAACTCAGTAAAGCAGACAAATAAATTCAGATTTTATTGTGTGTATGCGTTAATCTAATACGCAAATTAACTAATAGGGATTACACGTGGCTTATAGTGCAGACGAGCTGACAGAACAGCTCATTAAATTACAGTGCAGAAGTAATTTTAAGATTAAAAATATTGCAGAGTACATGTTAGTAAACTCTAAAGAAGCATTTTATACCCACAGCGAAAGCGGCAAGGGTAAAATAGTAATTCGCCCAGCATTTGAGGTGTTTAGCGATGACTTTAGTGATATTGATGGCGTAACTCGTGCGCAAGGGTACTTCCATAGCAGTGAGATGACACGCTTTCCTACGCGCATTTTTAAAAGCGCCCAACCTATTCACTATGGTGTTGCGTTTAAAATAAATTCTGAACAAGCAGCCAAAGATTTTATAGCTAAACTTACGATGATTATTGGTAATTAAATAAAGCAAAAATATAAACGTAAACATAAACGTAAAAAGCCGCTGAATTTATATTCAGCGGCTTTTGTGTTTTTATAGCTCAATAAGCCTAATAATTATTTACTTTTTAAGAAGCTATTAACCGATTCTAGTTCACGTGTTTTAAGCGCGATACAATCGTTTGTGCTTTCTTCAAGCTTACTTAATGTACGCGCGTAGCCTGCTACATCAGCTACTTTTTCGTTAAAAAAGGTCTTTGTTTTAGCTAAGCTTTCTGCATTACAACTCGCCGTTGTAAAGTACGGCAAGTTAGGAATAAAGAAAGGCGGTAAGCTTGCTGTTACTTTATCGTAGTTACTGTAAACCCAGTCAATAAATAACGCTTGGCGCTCATCTGTATAACTTTGACCTGACAAAATAGTACGCATGTCAGATGCAGTTACTTCATCCGTTAAGCTATAAGCTAATACCGCTTTTTGTAATTCAGGTTTGCCAAAAAAGCCCATTGCAGCAAGCATGTTAGTGCGTACTTGTGGATCTTTCGTTGTTTTAAACGTTGTCATGAATTGATCAAGCAGCGCTTTGTCACCATGAAAAGCAGCAAGAGTTAAGTACGTACCGGCTAAGTAAGGGTCTACTTTTTGTGGATCATTTAAATAAACTTGTGTTTGTTCTTTCGCTTTACTGATTACGTTTTGATCTTCACCATCAAAACCTAAGCGTGATACAACGGCCGCACGAAGTTGTGCAATAGCTCCGTTTTCTCTCGCTTTAGCTTCTAAACCATATTTTTTAGCTGCAGGCGTTACTGCACCGCGAATAAATTCAGGCCATAGGTCTTTATTGCTATCGTCTTTAAAAGTACGTTGTTGCGATACTAAGTAACCTAGCGCGGTATTTGCTACGCGAGGGTGGCTATCGCTTACGAACACTTCAAGTGTTTGCATTAACTTAGCAGCAGATATAACACCAGCGTCAAGTAGTGCATCAGTAGCCGATAATAACGCTAAGCGTTCACGGTCACTCAGTACGCTTGGCGCCTTTTTAACAAGTGCGCTAAATTGTGCGTCATCCATTACCCAGCGGTAGTAGCCTAGTGCACCCTGATCTGGATAAATCCATTCTGGTTCAAAGTCTAAGTCTAGTGTTTGGCTTTGTTTATTAAGTAATACATTTGCTGTTTTTACTTTATCGCCAGCACCATATTTAATTGCAACCGGTACATTCCATAACTGCTCTGGCGCATCAACGCCTGCATTTACAAAGCGGCTTTGTGAAATAGTTACTTTGCTACCTTGTTGAGTTACTTTAACTAGTGGGAAAGAAGACTGTTCAATAAACGATTTTAAAACACTCGCTACGTCTTTATTTGATGCTTTACCAAGTGCTTCCCATAAGTCGGCCGCTTCAGCATTTTTATATGAAAACTCTTTTAAGTAGCTTTGAATACCTTTTTGGAATGCATCTTCGCCAATCCAGTTTTCAACCATAGCAAGTACTGAGCTGCCTTTACTGTAAGCTAGACCTAAACCGTCCATAATGTCGGCTTCGGTTTTAATTGGCTTACGAATAGGCTTGGTGCTTAGGCGTGCATCAAGTGCCATTACGTTATTTTGCGGCAGGTCTAAGTGCGATTCAAACTCAGGGTTAAGCTGCTTAGTAATTTTTGCAGCCATCCAGCTAGCAAACGCTTCGTTTAACCATAAGTCGTTCCACCATTTCATGGTTACTAAGTTACCGTACCATTGGTGAGCAAGTTCGTGAGCAATAATTGATACATTACGTTGTTTCTTATTGCGTGTTGCGGCAGCTAAATCAACCAATAAAATATCTTCTCTGTAGGTCACTAAGCCTGAGTTTTCCATTGCGCCAAATGGAAATTCTGGTACAGCTACTGAGTCTAATTTTTTGTAAACGTAAGGGATACCAAAATACGCTTCAAGTGCGCCCAGTACTTTTGGCATATTTTCTTTTGCGTATTGGGCTAAGTGAATTTTACCTTGAGGGGTAATTACACGACCAGGAATTGGCATGCCTTTAATTTCTAATTCTTCAAACGGGCCAACAGCCATCGCTACTAGGTATGAAGGGATTGGCGGTGTTTTATCAAAAAAGTGTGTGGTCATATCGCCATTAACTGTTGTTTTTAACTCTGGCGTATTTGAATATACTTTTTGTGATGTAGGCGCAGTAATCGTTAGCTGAAATGGAATTTTGTAACTTGGCTCGTCAAAAACAGGAAATGCACGGCGTGCATCACTCATTTCAAATTGAGTAAATAAGTAAGGAGTGCCTTGGTCTAATGTTTTGTATAAACCAACACTTTGACGGTTATATGGCGCTGAAAAATCAACTTTAAGTGTGTATTTACCTGGTTGAATTTGCTCATCACAGCTAAATTTTACTTTACCTGTTTTAAGCATTTCATTGTTTAAATCACAGTTTTCATCACCAAGCAGTTGCGCCATTTTAACAGCGTAAGCTACGCCATTTAACTCAATGTATTTTGTTGGTTTTAGTACTTCTAGGGCAATCTCAGTCATCCCTGTGAATGTATCTTGGCTCGGGTCGAGTGTTAACGACACCTGTTGTGAACTTGGTTTTGCGAGTTTTTCAATAACGAATTCGTTAGCGTTTGCAGCACCCATTGCCAAAGCAACGCTCACTGTTAAGAGGCTTTTAAGAAACATAGTGATCCCTAGATTGTTGTTGTTAGAAACTACCCTAAATAGGCTTTTTTATGCTCATATAATTAGGGGGTTAGATATCCTAACAGTTTTTTTAAATAGAGTAATTGATTATAACGGTGACTTTAAGGGGAAATAGTAACAAAGTTTGTCAGTGGCTTTCGCGCGTTATAAAACGCTGCCAATGCAGGTGTGAGTTAATAATACGTATTTGTTGGACAACGGTATTTAATAAGTGGGTATCGCTAAACACATCGTGTGGATACTCGTTAAAACCCATCAAGTAATTAAAGGCGTCTTTAGAGTTAGCTTGTAGGGCGTATATACGCACTTGTTGCTCAAAGTTAAGACGAAGACTGCTTATTGCTGTTTTCATACCGAGTTGATCTACGTTTGGTATATCACATTTTTGCAGATAACCGGCTCGCTCACCTTCGCCTGAAAACCAAATGCGGACTTTTTCACTGTACCTGCCAGTTTTAGCCGGTAAGTCGAACATTAATCGGTGTTGGTTTTGCGATTTGATGAACGTTATATATTCATTAAATCCAGCATTTATAAGTGCTTGATGTACAGGAACTAAGCGAGGTTTTATTTTACCGTGGGTATGAAAATTAAAGCATAAGACGTTTTTTTCAAGGGACAGATCGTCAAGCGTTAAATAACCAATCTCATCGCTATAAGCACCACTATAATATGCAATTAAAGGGAGCCAAAAATGCCAGTGTTTTGGTTGCTCTCGTGCAACTTTAAAATCACCGTATATATATCCATTATAAAGAGTGTGCAGTTCCATGGCTGAAAAGGGCCGGCGACCAAGATGGGTTTTCAACGTAATACCTTGAAAATAATGATGTGTTTTATTTTATACCCAACTAGCAGTAGATGCTAGTCGGGTTTTATCCGCTTTTAGAGTAAAGCGTATAAAGTATTATTCACTCAATGCGCGAGCTAAACCTGTAGGTTCAATTTCTGCACATACTTGGTCGTCATTCCAATTGATACCAACAAGTGCGTTATCTTCATTTAAGTCTTCAACCCATGCATCTAAAAATTCATCAAGGTTGATTTCTACTGGGCTGTAATCTTTCCACTCTTCTTTACACTGTGCTTTAGCTGCTGCTTCACTTTCCCAAAGCAGTAGTACGTCAGTTTCGTCAAATTGGTTAGAATCGCACACTACAAAGCCATTATCTTCTGCACCAAGTGCCCAAATTACTTCGCTAACACGTACTTTTTCTACGAAGTTAACTAGTTGTGATTCAATTTCGATATCGCTCATGTGTTTACCCTTTTAAATTAGTGACGAGGATTGGTGTCTATTGCTGCTTGGCGCTCGTCATATTGCTTATGAAAAGCAACAAGCGCTGAATGCTGACTAAAGTCAGCTAATTCGCGAAAGCAAATCCAATCAAGCAGGCAGTATAAACTGATGTTGAGGTATTCACAGCTTTTAAATTCTTCATCGCTTAAATGGGTATTTAAAAAGCTTAATGTTTGTTCAATACGTTCGTTTTGCAGATTAAAAAATAATTTATCGCTTTTGGTGTCAAATCCAGAACGTTTACATAACACCATTTCTACTAACGAATCGTTACAAGCATTTATAGTCGTAAGTAAGTGCTCTTGAGGCCACGTTAGTTTTGGCTGACCTGTTTTTTCAAGTAAATAACGCAATATAGAATTAGAGTCACTAAGAGTTAAGTCGCCATCTACCAGTATTGGGATTTTTCGAGCTGGATTTTTACTGGCCATAGTAGGGCGATCTTGCTCAGAAAATATATCGAGACTTACAAGCTCTAGTTTGCAGCTGTTTTGTTGTGCCCAAATTCTAATGCGGCGCACGTAAGGTGAAGGTACAGAACCAATTAATTGCATAATTACTCCATAAAAAAGCCGCATAAGCGGCTTTTATCAAATGTTACTTACAGTACAGTTAAATTTATTCTGAACGGCTAGTAACTTCAAGTAAATGATAACCAAATTGAGTTTGCACAGGGCCTTGTACTTGATTAATTGGTGCAGAAAACACAACTTTATCAAACTCTGGAACCATCATACCAGGGCCAAACTCACCAAGAGCACCGCCATCCTGACCTGAAGGACAATTAGAATGTGCTTTTGCTAGTTCAGCAAAGTCTTCGCCTTGCTCAATTTTTGTTTTTAAGTCTAAGCATTGTGCTTCACTGTCTACAAGTATATGTCGTGCGCTTGCTACTGTCATAAAATCTCCCGAGTATAGTGTGGTGTTTTTTTAACCGAATTGAAATATCATTCTAGTTAGTTTCAACTAATTGTACCAGTATAAACTTATTTATCAGAAAACGCAGTTTCAATTGCAGTAATCATTTGCTCTGAATTAGGTGCCACTTTGCTGTTAAACCGTAAAACTGTTTTACGATCAGCAGACACTAAGTATTTATAAAAGTTCCAATTTGGAGAGCTAGTTTGCTCATTCAAATATTTAAAAATTGGATTTGCTTCGCTACCACGAACTTTGCTGGTGGCAAACATGGGAAAAGTTACACCATAATTTACAAAGCATACTTTCGCTGTTTCTTTTTCATTGTCTTCTTCTTGAAAAAAGTCATCAGAGGGGAACCCTAATACGACTAAACCTTGCTCTTTGTATTGTTGATATAGCGCTTCAAGGCCTTTAAATTGATATGTAAAACCACAATTACTTGCCGTGTTTACTATTAACAAAGGTTTATTTTTAAATTGGCACAAGTTAATAGATTCTTTTGAGCGAAGCTTTCGTATATCTACATTGGTAAAATCTTGGCAGTCCTGTGTAGAGGTTTTATTTATGATTGATGGTGTTTGAGCTTGAAGGGGAGCATTAATAAGTAAAGCCGTTAAACCTATTATAATTATTTTAAGCATTACATTACCTAAACTTTACGATTGTTTGATTGGATAATCATACGCTAATATGGAACAAATTGATCAACCCTCTAATGACCTATGACAATCCGTTTAGCAACTATTAATGATCTTAATGAAATTGTAGCCATTTATAACGAAACTATTGCAGGGCGAATGGTAACTGCAGATACGCAAGAAGTGAGCGTTGACGAAAAGCGTGACTGGTTTAATAGCCACAACGATAAAAGGCCTATTTACGTTTACTGCGAAAATAACCAAGTACTTGCTTGGGTAAGTTATAAATCGTTTTATGGGCGCCCAGCTTACGACGGCACAGTAGAAATGAGCATTTACATTACCAGTAAAGCGCAAGGTAAAGGGCTTGGTAAAAAGCTAATGATATTTGCTCAAACACAAGCTAAGCAATTAAATATTAAAGTATTACTCGGCTTTATTTTTAGTCATAACTTACCGAGTGTTAAATTGTTTAAGCATTTTGATTTTGCAATATGGGGTGAGTTGCCAAGCGTTGCCATAATGGATGATAAGGCGTATAGCCTTACTATTTTTGGAAAACATCTGGAATAAATTATTTTTCATAATGTTGTAATATTTTTTTACAAAATAAGACGAAGGGTTTATGCCAATTAAATAAAAATAGTCTACGCTATTAACATATTAAGTTTATTAATTTGAAGTGTAGCTTGATGATTCGAAAAATATTAATTGTTGATAGTAGCAGTGTCATCGCAATGCGTGTGAAAGTGCTTTTAGAATTAATAGGATGTGAAGTCGAATTAATTCATTTCAGCATGCTAGACATGTATACCAATATAGGCGACTACGACTTAGTTGTTGTTGCCCATGGTGTGCCTGTTGATTCTATAAAACCGCTTGTTAGCCAAGTAGCGCAAGAGCGTTTTATGCTGCTTGCTCCAAAAGCACAAAGTGGTGAGCAACTAACTGCGTTTAGTGAGCTAAATCATGTTGCGCCTGACGCAACCGTGATATATCCATTTTTTTCTAATAAAGAAATTACTTCTCTTTTAGAGAGCCTACTAGAATTAGGCTCTAATCATATTTTGCAATTACCCGCTATTTTACTCGTCGATCATGTTCCTGAGCGCCTCGAAAAAATGAAAAGCAGCTTGATCGGTGCTCATATCGAGACCCATACAGCAACCACCTCTGCAGAAGCTTTAGAAATTACGAAAGAAAAGCAAATCGATATACTAATAAGTGATTTTGTTTTAGATGACGGAACCGGTTTAGAAATTTTTTCAAACTTAAAAATAATGCAACCACATTGCCGTTGCTTATTATTTACCTCACGTCCCGATCAAGTTTCAATGATTGAAGCTATTCGTCAAGGTGTAGAAGACGTACTTATTAAGCCATTGAACGACAGCTCATTATTACAATCAATACATAAACTGTGGCAAACAGAGCTATTAAAACGCCATAACGCAGAACTTGTCGAAAGGCTACAAGATACAGTTGATGCCCTGATTGAAAAAGACAGCCTACTTCAGGTTATTTATAAGCATACGCCCGATGCAATTATGTTGTTTGAGAAATGCGGTAGAGTGATAGAAGCTAATGATGCTTGTTTAAAACTATTTAACTTACCGTTTAACGAACTAGAAGGTAAATCAGTATTTAGCTTTTTAGATGATGATTCAACGTTAGGTATTAAAAATAAAATTTCGACATTAAATAGTAATCGCCAATTTAGCTGCGACTTACGTTTATCTAAAACTGCAGGGGGCTATATACCGTTAGTGGGATCTTTTAATGAGATAGATCACCATGGTGAAATAGCACTTGCCGTAATATTTAAAAATGTAACCCACCTTAAGCAAAAAGAAGATTTACTACTTGAAGCAAAAGATATCCTTGAAGAGCAAGTAAGAGCGCGTACTTCACAGCTTGAACATGCAAAAAATATTGCTGAAGCTGCAAATTTAAGTAAATCAGAATTTTTAGCAAATATGTCGCATGAACTTCGCACACCAATGCATTCGATTTTAAGTTTTTCACGTTTTGGTTTAAGCAAATTAGAAACTGGAGATTTTGCAAAAGAGAAACTAATTAAATACCTATCGCGAATAGAGAGTAGTGGTGAGCGTTTACTGTCGTTACTAAATAATTTACTCGACCTATCTAAGCTAGATGTGGGTAAGTTTCCATTTAATCCTCGTCCATATAATTTAGCGAACATTATAAAAACAAGTATTGATGATGTATCTGGTACGGCAATGGAAAAAGAAATTGAGGTTGTATTCACCGCGCAGCCGCTACCTGTAATTTCGCAGTGTGATGAAGAGCAAATAAACCAATTACTTCGAAACGTATTAGGTAATGCACTCAAATTTAGTGAACCAAAAAGTAAAATACAGATAAATTTAGAGTCAGATAGTCGATTTGCTACCATAGAGGTTACCGATAGTGGGGTCGGTATACCAGAAGATGAGCTGGAACATATTTTTACTAAGTTTGTACAAAGCAGCAAAACAAATAGCGGTGCCGGTGGTACCGGATTGGGCCTTGCATTGTGTAGAGAGTTTGTGTCTTTACATCAAGGTGAGATCACTGCACGTAACAACGAAAATGGTGGTGCAACTATATCTATACAGGTGCCATTAGAAATAAATCTAGATGATCATTTGGCTGAAGATCAATTAATACAACACAGTAATTAATTGTTTTTTGGCAAGCCAAGTAACTTTTTGAGAATTTGAATGGATGATAAATTATGGCCTTAACTAAAATACTTGCCGTTGATGACGAACCCTTTAACCTTGAAATTATTGAGGAAATTTTAGAGGATCTTGATTTTGAATTACAAGTAGCAACGAGTGGTCCTGAGTGTTTAAACATGGTTGAGGGCTATATGCCTCAGGTTATATTGCTCGACGTAAGTATGCCGCAAATGAACGGCTATGAAGTATGTAAGGCACTTAAAGCAAACCCAAATACAGCACACATTATTGTTATGTTTGTGTCTGCTCGTGGCACAGTTGAAGAGCGCATGGAAGGCTACTCGGTTGGTGCAGAAGACTATATTGTAAAACCCTTTGGCCATGATGAACTTAAGTCAAAGCTTAAAAATTTAAACCAAGTACTTGTTGAAAAACAAAGCCTTGAAAAGCAAGTTGAAGATGCTACATCAACTGCATTTAATGCCATGGCTAACAGCAGTGAAATGGGGCAGATAGTTAACTACGTTGAAAACATAGGCTTTATTAACGACCCTCAAGAGCTAGGTAAAGCGCTTATAGATTGCCTACAATCTTTTGATTTGCAAAGTAATGTTGAGTTTAGAGAGAACGATGAAATTAGTCACTTTGCATTAAGTGGCGTGTGTTCACCTATTGTGGTGGAGCTATTTGAAATGCTTAAAAACAAAGGGCGTTTACATGAATTTTCGCATCGAATTTTAGTTAACTATGAATTGATTAGCTTACTTATTTTAAATATGCCTGATCACGATCCAGATAAGCACGGGCGTATACGCGACCACGTATGTTTTATTGTCAGTGTTACCGAGCAGCAGCTACGCGCCATCATGACTAAGAAAATGCTTGAATCACAACAAGCAAAACTTAATGCCGTAGCAAGTACAGTTCACAGTAAGTTTCATGGCTTAATTAGCTTATTGAATGACAACCGTCAAAACAACGAAAAAGTGTTTAAACAGTTACAAGAAGAGCTCGAAGAACGTATCCCATCAATGGGATTAGATGAAGATCAGGAGGTGTTTATTTATAAAAAAGTAGATGAAACTATCCAAAACTCAGTGGCCAGAGAGGAGTCTGTTAAAAAGGTAAAAGCAGCTTTTGCTGAAATTGAGCAAGACCTGTCATTGCTTTTAAAGAGCTAAATATACTTAATCAAATAATGTTACTTTAAGGCTTACTCCAACTGCATTATGCATCTCTGGGTAAGCCTTTTTCTACGATTCTGATTAACCTAGCCGTTTTACGAATTTGTAATCGTTGTTTATCGTTTTGTTGAGCAAGCGCCCATTCAATATGTTCTAAAACAAGCTCGCTGCATATTTGGCTTTTATCTTGTAAGGCATGAATAATAGCCGGGCTAAACTCTGCATTACCTAAACCGACCGCTATATTACGTAACCAACGTTCGTGACCTATGCGGCGAATAGGGCTGCCTTCGGTATTTTTTAAAAATGTAGGCTCATCCCAAGCAAATAGCTCAAGTAAATCTTTATTTTTTAATTGAGTACGGGGATGAAAGTCATTTTCATCCGTTATTTGTCCATAACGATTCCAAGGGCATACCAACTGGCAATCATCACAACCATATATACGGTTGCCTAATAAAGTTCGGTATTGTTCGGGTATGGGGCCTTGGTGTTCTATCGTTAAGTACGATATGCATTTACGTGCATCAACAACGTAAGGCTCTACAATTGCACCTGTTGGGCAAAGAGTGATACAAGCAACACATTTTCCGCAGCCTTCAAACGTGTTCTCTGCATCTATTGGTAGAGGTAAATCAATAAATAGCTCGCCTAAAAAAAACCACGATCCTGCTTCTTGGTTAATTAATAAAGAATGCTTACCACGCCACCCTAAACCGGCTTTTTCGGCAAGTTGACGCTCAAGTACCGGGGCTGAATCTACAAATGGCCTAAAGCCATATTCGCCAATTTCTTGCTCTATTTGTTGGCCAAGTTTTTTTAAACGATTACGCATTAATTTATGGTAATCACGACCCAGTGCATAACGACTTATGTATGCTTTTTCTTTATTTTTTAAGGTTTTTGCAAAGCCAGCATCGGGAGGGAGATAATTCATTTTTACGGATATAACACGCTGTGTACCTGGTACTAATTCAGCAGGGCGAGCGCGTTTCATGCCGTGAGCAGCCATATAATCCATCGAGCCGTGGTAGCCAGCATCAAGCCAGCGTTGCAATTGGGCTTCGTGCTTAGATAGGTCAATATCAGTAATACCTACTTCGCTAAAACCAAGCTCTTGCCCCCAGGTTTTTATTTGTAGGGCTAATTTTTCATAGTCTGGGGTAGGGTTGCTCACACACTTCACACACTTAAATTAATAGCTGCGTAATTTACCATATTTCTCTGAGCCCGAAAACGCTTCTTAGCGCACGAAGCGCTTTAACTGTTGTTGGGTCTGTAAGCTTAACTGTTGAGATTGCTCGCTATCGGCTAATGCCGTATCTATTTGCTGTTTAGCTTGCTCACCTAAAGCTACTATTTGCTCTACCGATTGGTGAGTATTAGTTTGAGTGCCCTCAAGCATATGTACAGCACTGGCTATTTGTTGTAGTTGTTGTTGGTTGTGCTCAAACTCACTAAGCATTTTTGTAAAACCCTCGGAGGTTGCACTAATTGAGCTTTGTGCATTATTGGAGTGAATCATTAATTGCTCTGACTCTTTATTTGTCTCGTTTACCAAATCATTCATCTGATTTATAAAGTCGCTTATTTGCCTAGTTGCGCCACTTACCTTTATTGAAAGTGTGCGTACTTCGTCTGCAACTACGGCAAATCCTCTGCCAGCTTCACCCGCTCTAGCTGCTTCTATTGCGGCGTTAAGGGCTAACAAATTAGTTTGATCAGAAAACTCTTCAACCATTTTTAAAATACTACGAATGTTTTCACTGTTCTCTTTCAGTCCCGCAATTGTATTTGAAAAGCTACCTAGCATATTAGTAATAAGTTTAACCTGCTTTACTAAAGCAGCGAGCTCTGATGCAGATAGTTTTACAAAGTTAAGGTGTTCATTATTAACGTTATGCACGCTATCTGTATTATTTACTATGTTTTGTAAGCTTTGGGTTATTTGCATACTGGCATTAATAATACTGTGGCTTAACTGTATTTGTTGCTCACTTGATTGCTCAGTATTTTTCATCGATTCAGTGACTTGTATATTACTGTGTGCACTAGCTTGAGCACTGTTATATGTTGTGCTGAGTAACTCACTTAAATGGGCAGTAAATATATTATATTGTGAACTTAAATCTTTAAATTCGTCATACGAAAAGTGGGGAAGTTTTGCTGCTAAATTTGCATCTTGTTGGTTTATTTTTATCAAAGTATCGCGCATAGCAGTAACAGGGCGAACAATTAAAAAACGCATATAAAAAAGAGTAAAAATAAAACCAGATATAATAACAAGCGTAAGTAGCCAAAATAGCCCTGTACTTTGCTGTTGTTCGCTTAAGCTCTGATGCAGCCAAAATAACGTAATTGCTTGGAACAATAATACAAAACTCAAATTACCGACTATTTTACGCGTTAACGTAAAAAAGAATGTTTGCTCTATATAGTTATAAATTTTCATAAAACTACTCATTATGCTTAAGCCCTACGATTCTTATTTTAGTTAGGGAGGTGTAAGTTAGCTTCTTTGTAACGATAACAAGTAAGCTTTGGTTCGCGCTGGGTAATTTGTAAAAATTCCGTCTATGCCATACTCAAGCATTAGCGCTATATCTTGTTCTCTATCGACCGTATAAGCATAAATCTTTAAGCCTCTTTTTTTTGCATCATCAGCAAAAGCCTTATTTATAAAGGTTTTATCTGCATGTACGCTATAAGCGTTTAAATCACTTGCAAACTTTGCATAGTTAATTGGAATAGAAGAAGTAAGGGCGCCTATTTTAAGCCATGGTAGCTTGCTTTTAAGCCACTGTAGTTGATGATGATCAAACGATGATACTAAAATATTCGCTTTCGATATTTTGTTAGCTTCAATGTTTTCTTCAAGTTGAGCCACAAATCTTTCTAGTTCAAACGTATGTTTAAGCTCAATATTTAATAAAGATTTATTGTTATTCCAATCAAACAGCTGCTGAAGAGTGGGAATTTTTTCACCATTTCCAGCATCAAGTTTAGAGAGTTCATGTGCCGTAAAGTTACTCACCCTACCTTTACCGCTGGTGGTTCTATCGAGCCATGAGTCGTGTATTACCATGTAATCATCTAAGGAACTTTGAATATCTACTTCAATACCATCAACACCTACTTTTAACGCTTCTAAAATAGCGCTTTCGGTGTTTTCAGGAAAATCCCCACTGGCACCACGGTGTGCAAATACTTTCATTGTCGAGCCTTTTTAGTGATTGACCACGTTTCAAAACAAGCGGCACTAACTATGAGTGCTCCACCAACTAACGTCATAACAGTAGGACGTTCATGAATAATTACTATAGCCAGTATGGTGCCATAAAGTGGTTGTAAGCAAGAAATTAACCCCGCAGTTGCCGCTGATAAATGCTTTAAACTTGCTGCAAATAATGAATGAGGTGTAGCTGTAAAAATAACACCCGCTATGGCAATTAAAATTAGGTCGTGATTACTAACCTCATATACCGGCACTTCTATAAATGCGCACAGCATAATGCTTGCCACTAAGGTTTGATAAAACATAGTTTGCGGGCCACCATATTGGCTAAAGTAGCGCTTATGGGTAATGTTTCTGATTGAAAAAAACAATGCCGATATAACACCTGTTATTACACCTAAGGTCACATCGTCGCCTAAATTCGCACTTGGGACTAATAAGTAAATACCTAAAACAACCACCGCCGCACTTATTATATCTTTTGCTTTTGGCCTGCTTTTATTAAATAAGGGCTCTAAAAACACCGTCATTACGGGGTAGCTAAAAAACGCCAACATCCCAATTGTTATACCGGCCATTTGCATACCAGCAAAATAGGTAACCCAGTGAATACCCACCGCAACACCTAAAAATAACGCAATAAGGTAGTCTTTAGGTTTGTTGAGTTTAATTTGTTTTTTTTGAAAATACAGCATGGCTAAAATAGCCATTCCTGCAATTGCAGTTCTGTAAACGGTAATATCTAAAGCATTTAAACCAATAAGCTTGGCAAATAGAGCGGTTCCGCCAAAAAGTAATACCGCTATGTGCAAATAAATTAAACTTTGCTGCTGAGATTGCATTTAATTTCCTTGTTGTACTTTTTGAACATATTAACATTGCTTAAAAATTCTTAAGATGAATTTTTTTATCGCATGACAAATGTCATAAAAGTTGATGACACTTCACACTCTTATTATTTTTATACGCTGGCATAGTTACCTTACTCAACAGGGGATAATTATGAATTCTTTAATTTTAATCAGCTTAACTATTAATGAAGTGCTAGAGGCGTTAAGTTTTACGATTACGTACGCAGATTGCTTTATGCTGGCATGCATTTTTATGTTATTTATATTTATTAATAAAAATAGTCCTATAAGTAAAAATAATATGCCTGAGGTATTAGTATGAGCTCGCTTAACTCCTTTTCTCAACAAAGTGATAAAGGTTTTTGGAAATATGGGCATTTAATTTTTACAGGCTTTTATTTACTCCCATTAATAATTAATTTTGCGAGCTTTACTGCTAACCAAATAACGATGTCTTTAGCCTTTTATGTTGCTTTTATTCTTTTATATGTAAAAGCAATAAACTGCAAAAGTGCAGGGGTGACCAAGTTGTTTGTAGCCATGCTATTAATTTGTTTTTGCGCCACTTTTTACACCACAGGTACTCCTACTTTATTTGGCTTTGCAGCGTACGTAGCAGGCTATGCATACAGCTACCATCAAAGAATTTATGCTGCACTCGCGATTATATCTACGGTTTTATTAAGCGCATATATTGGTGATATAGGGAAGGTTCAATACTTTTTAGCCGTTGCTTTGATTTTATGTGCAGCCTTATTTAGTTACGGTATTGCAGCAAAGAGAGAAAGCTTATACAAAAAGCGCGAACAAGAAAGCGCTAACCAATTAGAGCAATTAGCAGCAATTGCTGAGCGTGAACGGATAGCCCGCGACTTGCATGATATTTTAGGCCACTCATTGTCATCTATTGCTTTAAAAGCTGAGCTTGCCAATAAATTAAACCAAGGTGAGCGTTACGCTCAAGCAAATAGCGAAATTGCACAAGTGGCCGATCTTGCAAGGCAGTTACTTAGTGATGTAAGAAGCGCCGTTAGTGATTTAAAACAGCTTAACCTTGTTAGCCAAGTAGCACAGTTAAAACAAAGATTAATAGAACAAGACTTTAACGTTTCATTTAATGTGGTTTTAAATACTCTACCCGCTAAAGTCGAGGGCATCGCCGGCCTTATAATTAAAGAAGCCGTTACCAACTTGCTACGCCATAGCAGCACAAAAAATTGCGAAATAAATATAGAACAAACAGCGCAGCAGCTACTCATTACCGTTATTGATCGTGCACCGTGCTCTACATTAAATTCGGGCAATGGCCTAAATGGTATTAAAGAGCGAGCAGAGCAACTCAATGGCAGTGCAACATTTACCTGTGGCGATATTTTTACTTTAAATGTAATGCTACCAATTTTAGCTAAGGATTTACAATGATCAGAGTGTATTTAGTGGAAGATCAAGCGCTTGTGCGCGACGCAGTAGCAGCATTGTTAGGACTCGATTTTAATATTGAGATTATTGGGCAAGCAAGTAACGGGCAATATGCACTTAATGCAATTGAAGCGCTTGATAGTGATTTACATCCCGATATAATTTTAACCGATATAGAAATGCCAACCATGAATGGTATAGAGCTGAGTGAAAAAATAGCCACTAAGTTCCCCGCTATAAAAATGGTTATTATGACCACATTTTCTCGTGCGGGTTATATTAGGCGAGCGCTTACGGCAGGCGTTAAAGGTTTTATTTTAAAAGAAGCACCCAGTGAAGAGCTAATAAATGCGCTTAAAAAAGTAATGCAGGGGCAAAAAGTGATAGACCCAGAGCTTGCTATTAATGCATTAGACGACGCAGATCCACTTACCGATAAAGAACGCAAAGCACTTAAACTTGCAAGCGACGGCCTTAAAACAAGCGACATAGCCAAGCAGTTATTTATAAGTGAAGGTACCACACGTAATTATTTATCAGACGCTATTGCTAAGCTAAACGCCACTAACCGTATAGATGCTGCGCGTATAGCTAAACAAAAAGGATGGCTTTAAATAGTGGGTTTATAAATTATAAGCAAAGTATTACTATGTTATTTAAAAGTAACGAACAGCGCTTAAAGTTAGCTTAAAAAGCGTTAAAAGAGGGTTTAATGGCAAATCTAATAGAACTAACAACTAAAAATAACACCGCTATACTCACCATGAATACCGCTGAAAACCGTCACAATCCAGCGTTTTTGGCTGAGTTTAATTTACACCTTGACCACATTGAAGCAGATCAAAATATTAAGTCAGTTATTTTAACGTCCTCGAGTGACAAAAACTGGTCATTAGGCATAGACCTTCAATGGATGTCTAATCCAAGTATTTTACCTGCAGCTATTTCTGACTTTATGATTCAAATAAGTGACTTGTTTAAGCGCATAGTTACTTTTCCTATGCCTATTATTGCTGCGTTAAACGGGCATACCTATGGCAATGGTGCTGTGCTTGCGTGTGCGTGCGATTTTAGATTTATGAAATCAGACAAAGGCTTCTTTTGTTTTCCTGAAGTGGATGTGATGGTGCCGTTTGTACCGTCGATGTTTCCTATAATTAATAAAGCAATTTCGCAAACATTCTTTAATCGTTTAGCTATGTCAGGAGAGCGTGTTGGTGCACAGCAGTTGCTAGAGAACAAAGTAGTTGAAGCTGTGTTTGCAAATAACGACGAACTACAAGCGGGTGCACTTGAGTTTGCCCAGCAATTTAATAAAAATCGTTGGATTTACGCTCAAAATAAAACACAAATGAATAAGCAAATTTTGCTTACAATGAAAGAGGAAGACCCAAGCTTTATTGATAATATAAGTAAACTGCTGTGGAAAAACCTACAAAAAAAATAGTATAAGAAAAGGTTTTAGCATTACTACGATATGACTAAACACTTTGCAGTTAAGGGGTCGTTAAGCCCCATTGCGCTAGATTTTTAAACTATACAGCAAGATAAACAGCAAGGTAAAAGTGCTTTCTTAAAAGTTTAATCGCTTTTACCTGTCTCATTATAACTATATGGGTTAAAATACCTACATAACCAACTAACAAGATAGTGAATGTCAAACCAAGATCCAAATCTCAGTCGAGAACAAGAAAAGTACGAAAACCCAGTCCCTAGTCGTGAGTTTATACTTACTCACCTTCAAGAGCGTTCAAAACCTGCTAACTACGCGCAATTATGTGAAGAACTAGCAGTAAACGATGACGAACGCCAAATAGCATTTAAACGCCGCCTTCGCGCTATGGAGCGTGACGGACAGCTGTATTTTAATAAATTTAAATGCTATGCCCTAATTGACGAAGCCGGTTTAACCAAAGGCAAAGTAATAGGCCACAGAGACGGTTTTGGCTTTTTAGAAGTTGAAGGCGAGAGTAAAGATTGGTTTATTGCTAAGCACCAAATGAATATGGTGTTACATGGCGACATTGTACTAGCTAAAGGCACTAAACGTGGCTCTGGCTCAAAATGCGATGCACGTATTATAAAAGTGCTTACTAACGAGCGCGCGCCAATTGTTGGCCGTTACTTTGTTGAGCATGGTGTTGCCGTTGTGGTAGCTGAAGACCCGCGCATAACGCAAGATATAATGATTTTACCAGGCAACGAAAACGGTGCCCGCCATAACCAAATGGTGCAGGTTAAAATCACTCAAAATCCAAGCCGTAACATGAACGCGGTAGGTAAAATTATTGATGTACTTGGTGAGCATTTAGCCCCAGGTATGGAAATCGAAGTCGCACTGCGCAATCACGATATTCCACATGTATGGCCAGAAGAAGTTGAAGCACAAGTTGCTCACCTAGGTGAGTTTGTTGAAGACGCTGACAAACAAGGCCGCGTAGATTTACGTGACTTACCACTTGTAACTATTGATGGCGAAGACGCTCGCGACTTTGATGACGCCGTATACTGTGAACCTAAAAAATCGGGTGGCTGGCGCTTATGGGTTGCCATTGCCGATGTATCGCATTACGTAGGAATGAACACGCCGCTTAACAAAGAAGCAATTTTGCGTGGTAACTCAGTGTATTTCCCTGAGCAAGTAATTCCGATGCTACCAAAAGTGCTTTCTAACGGATTATGTTCGCTTAATCCAAAAGTAGATCGCTTATGTATGGTTGCCGAAATGACCGTATCGAGCGCGGGTAAACTTTCGGGCTATAAGTTTTACGAAGCGATAATGAACTCGCATGCACGTTTAACTTACACCAAAGTAAATGCCATTTTACAAAACGACGAAAAACTACGCGAAGAATACTCAGCCGTAGTGCCACATTTAACTGACTTACAGCAAATGTATATGGCACTTAAAGCTGCACGCCAAGACCGTGGTGCCATTGAGTTTGAAACCCTAGAAACACGTTTTGTATTTAACGCTCAGCGTAAAATAGAATCAATAGTGCCTGTTATTCGTAACGATGCGCACAAACTCATTGAAGAATGTATGATTTTAGCCAACGTATCGGCGGCTAAAATTCTTGAAAAGCACGAAGCAAGCGCGCTTTATCGTGTGCATGACGAACCAGACAGCGAAAAACTAGGTAACTTTACTAAGTTTTTAGGCGAGTTAGGTATCGAAAGCACATTAAGCGACGAGCCAACACCAAAAGAAATAACCCAAGTATTAGCGCGACTAGGTGACCGCCCAGAAGCCGAGCTTATTCAAACTATGCTACTGCGTTCAATGAAACAAGCTGTATATCAGCCAGATAACATTGGTCACTTTGGTTTAGCGTTATCGGCTTATGCGCACTTTACATCGCCAATACGTCGTTACCCAGATTTAGTAGTACATCGTGCTATTAAAGCAGTTATAAAAGCACAAGGTCAGCAAACGTCTGGCGAATACGCTTATACCGACGACGAAGTTGATCAACTTGGTGAGCAGTGTTCTACCACAGAGCGCCGCGCCGATGATGCAACTCGCGAAGTAGCCGACTGGCTTAAATGTGAGTTTATGCAAGATCATGTAGGTGACGAGTTTGACGGTGTTATTTCATCGGTCACTAACTTTGGTTTGTTTATTCGTTTAGACGATTTACAAATTGATGGGCTTATTCATGTTACTAATTTAGGCGACGAATTTTTTGCACATGACGCTGCAAAACACACCCTAATAGGTGAGCACTCTCACAAAGTTTATCGCCTTGGCGATAAAGTAACAGTAAAAGTTGCGTCGGTTAGTTTAGACGATCGCCGTATCAACTTAACGCTTAAAGGCGATGTTGCACAAGACAGATACTCACGTCGTCGTGCGCCAAAAAAAGGTTCAGGTAAATCTGAGCATGCGCCAGCAAGTGTGCGTTCGCAATTAAAAGCAGGCAAAGTACCGGGTAAAAAGTCGCACAGCGATGACAAACCAAAAGGTAAAAAAAAGCCAGCAAATAAAGATAAAGGCAAGCCTGCAAATAAGTCTGCAACTAAACCCGCAGATAAAAAAGCAGCAGACACTGCCGTAAAGAAAAAGCCGAAGAAGAAGGCAGTTAAAAAGCCTAAAAGAGCTGGCAAAAATGCCCGTAAAAGTACTAGCCCAGGAGCAGATAATACGTGAGTAATGAATTAATTTTTGGCTTTCACTCTGTTGAAGCAATTTTAGAAAGCGAACCAGAGCGCTTTGTAGAAATTTACGCCCTTAAGGGTCGTGACGACAAACGCTCAACTCCGATTATTGATGAAGCACGTAAGTTTGGTATTTCAGTACAGTTTATGCAGCGTAAAGCCCTTGATAGCAAATCAAAGGGTGAGCAGCATCAAGGTATTATTGCCAACGTAAAAGCAGCGCCAACGTTTAACGAAAAAGATCTTGATGCAATAATCGCTCGTGAAGACACACCGTTTTTACTTGTGCTTGATGGTATTACCGATCCGCATAACTTAGGCGCATGCCTACGTAGTGCAGACGCTGCTGGTGTTCACGCTATAATTGTACCTAAAGATCGCTCTGCCAAGCTTAACGGCACAGCACGTAAAGTTGCTTGTGGCGCAGCCGAAACAGTACCGCTTATTCAAGTGACTAACCTTGCACGCACGCTTCGCGAAATTAAAGATGCAGGCGTATGGGTTGTAGGCACTGCTGGCGAAACTGATAACCACGTATTTGATGCAAGCTTAACGGGGCCAATGGCGATTGTTATGGGCGCAGAAGGCGAGGGCATGCGACGCTTAACGCGTGAGCATTGCGATATGCTCGTTAAAATCCCAATGGCGGGTACTGTTTCAAGCTTAAACGTATCGGTAGCCACGGGTATTTGTTTGTTTGAAGTATTGCGCCAACGTAACGCAAATAACTAATATATAAAACGATAAGTTTTATGTATTAAAAAGCCGAGATTGAAATTCAATCTCGGCTTTTTTGTATCTGTAACTTACGCTTTAACTTTGCACCAATTGTACTGAATTGATGCTCTATCATAGCGATAGGAAAATAACCCTATAGCAAGGCAAAAATAACGAAATATAGTTGTTCTTATATCAGTTATTTTTAACGTAGCTAGTGAACCATTTCTCCTATACAAAGCGCAGGTAAACGGTTTAATAACAAGGCAATAATTTAGATGTGTAGTGTTCTTACATAAAAAATTATCAACGCTGTTAGTGAACCGTTTAACCAGCTTTCAATTTAGAATGAGTAAGTGTAGCCCATCTGTACAGTACGTGGCTTACCTGGTTGAATGCCACCGTTTGAACGGTTAGCAACGTATGTTTTATCAAACAAATTATCAACGCTTAGGTATACTTTTTGATTCTCATCGATTAAGTATTTAGCAGCTAAATCCCATACTACGCGGCTATCAATTGCGTTTAAGCCCGACTGCGTTAAGTTAGCATGCGCATCAGATACGTAACGTATTTGGCTGTTAACTACAAACGCAGAAAACTCAGCACCTAACGATAACGCTACTTGGTTTTCTGGTACGTAAGGCATTGCATCGCCTTTTTCTACCGTGCCCCAAATTTCTGAATCAAAATCGTTTTTAAACTCAGAGTCTGTGTAGGTATACGTTAATTTAACTGGGAACATAGCTGTATCAGTTGCAAACGTACGTGCTGCACTAAATTCAAAGCCCGCTACTTCTACTTCACCGTAGTTGTATTGGTCGCCAATGTTGTCGTCGCTACAACCAACCGCTGCAGTACAGTTACCGTGCATGTTGCTGTAGTCAGAGTAAAACGCAATTACTTCACCGCTAAAGCCATCCATATTAAAGCGAGAGCCAAACTCAATGTTTACACTTTCTTCTTCTTCTTGGTCAGCATTACCAGGTGCTGCTGGTGCATAACCTTTTTGAATGCCCGCAAGTAGCGTTACGTTTTCGTTAAGCGTGTAAGTAGCACCTAGTGACGGCACTAAAATTTCAGTGTCGTTCGACACATCTTTAGTTAAACCGTTGCTGCGTGTTGGATCTGATTTAGACCACTCTTCACGCGTAATAGTAATGTCTTCATAACGAAGACCTGCACTTACTACTAATGCATCAATTGTCCACTCGTCTTGAATAAACAATGTACTTGCTTCTGCGCTATCTACACGGTTGCTGTCAGAGCCCGGAACGCCTTGCTCTGTAAGCGTTAAGCTTAGGTCTTGATTAAGTGTGTATTTGTCTTCCCATTGAAAACGATCCATTTCGTCTTCGTGGTAACGTACGCCAACAGTTACATAGTGATCGCCTGCAGGAATATGTAATTCAGACTGAATACCTTTAGCTTGGTAATCGCGGTTATTAGCTTTAATACCAATACCTTCAATACCTTCGCTTGTCGGGTTTGCTTCAAATTCACTGTATTGCTCAAGGTAGCTTTCGCTTACTTTGCTGGCTTTATACCAGTTACGATGAAAATCGTTTAAGTAAGCCGTAGCTAAAAATTCATAGCCATCACCAAAACGGTACGCGTAGTTAAGTTGGTATGCGTTATGGCGAGTATTCATTTCATCGTTTTGCGATGCAGCATAACGACGGTAAGGACTTTCTTGATAGTCTTCGTCAGTTAAGCCCATGTATGTTTCGTCTGATGTTTCGTCAGAGTACTTAATTTTTAGCTCAAGATTATGCGCATCGTTTTGACCAAACGTATGGCCAAACTTTAATAGTAAATCTGTTTTTTCAAAGCCGGTGTTGTCATTACCTACTGGCAGCTCTTTAAAGCCGTCTGCGCCGTAAGTAAATACTTCAATTAAGCCTGCTGTGTTGTTTTTTTCTTTACCGAAGTAAGCGTGACCTTTGTAGTAACCATCACCACCAAGGGCTGCATCTACCATACCCTTTGAGCTATTTGGCTCCGTAGGTAAGCTGCGCGAAAGTAAGTTTAAAACACCGCCCGTAGTACGCGGGCCATACTTAACTGATGCCGCGCCTTTTAATACTTCAATAGACTCCATACGACCCGTAGTAGGGAAGTAGTAAGCAGATGGTGCTGAATATGGTGCTGGTGCAACCAATACACCGTCTTCCATTACTGATATTTTATCGTTACGGCCAGTACCTGTACCGCGCATACCAATATTAGGACGAAGGCCGTAGCCGTCTTCTTCTTGCACGTAAACGCCCGGAACAGACGCTAAAACGCGAGAAATATCAGTAAATTTGAATTTTTGAAGTTCTTCATCAGAAATAAACGTAGCCGAACCAGGAATATCGTTAATTGCTTGTTCTGAGCCAATAACGGTAATTTGTTCAAAGCGTTGTTCTTTATTGCTGGTGTTTTTTGCTATTGCAGTAGCACTAAAAGACAAAGCAACCGCAGTTGCCAGGGTAGATACTAAAAATTTAGGGTTCATTGTGTTCCTAATCATGTCAATTATCTTAATTGGCGTAATTTGAACACGTTAACGAATACGAATCAATGTTATTAAGTATTTAATTATTCAGTTTAATAGAACTAAAAGCACCTACTTATGCAACTTTTTTAACTAAATTGTTTCTTTTGTATTATCTATAATTAGCTAGCTAGTTATAAAGTTTTGATTAGCTATAACCTAAACGTAGCGCTATAAACTCCGCGAGCTTATCTACTGCATGATCAGATTCACCCGAACTTTTAATTAAACTAATACCAATATTACCAAGAGTGGGTAAATGTTTGGTTTGAACTTGATAGTTAAGCTCACTCGGTACTGTGCTTTTAGCAAGTACCGTAATACCTAAGCCTTCTTTTAACGCGGCAATAAGGCCGGTTAAATCGGCGTTGCTATATACAATTCGGTATTTTATGCCCGCACTTTTTAATGCATCAATTGCACGGCGACGATAAATACACCCCTCTGGTGCGGTAACTAGCGTAACCACGTCGTTTTGCGCAAGTGACAGGTCGCCCACCCACACTAACTCGTCTTGCATAAAAATAGGAAACTTATCGGAGTTAAGTCGCTCATTTAGCGCAAGTACTAAATCGAACTGATCTTGGCGAGAAGCCGAAAGTAAATGTTTACTTAAACGCGACTTAACTTCTAACGACACCTCAGGGTAGAGCGCCACAAAGTCGCCAATAATAGAAGGTAAAATACGCGCAGCAAATTCGCTCGGAATACCCAAGCGCACTTTACCTGCAATGTTTTCTGATGTGAACTGCTGCAAAATAGCATCGTTGTGTTGCATCATTTGTTTTGCCATAGGCAATAATAGCTCGCCGTACTGGTTTAATACTTGGCGCTGTCCTTGTTTTTTAAATAGTTTATATCCGAGCACGTCTTCTAGGCGCTTTATTTGCAAACTTACAGCAGGTTGCGACAGGCCAAGTAAATCGCCTGCTTTAGCAAAGCCGCCTATTTCAACTACCATTACAAAAGTACGTAAACCGTCTGTTGATATGTTTTTCATATTTAAAATTACAATTTATATAGCTATATATATAAGTATTATTTATCAATTGATAAAAAATTACAATTTGTTGTTGGTAGGCGTGGGCAATATACTTTTATAATCGAAAATACACAGGTGTTTGTTATGACTTTTAACCCAATAATGTTTGCCCGCCACAGCAACGCAAGTAGTGCGGTTACTAACGCTTTGCAAACTAACAACAATCACGTTGTAATGGATTTTAGCGGCACCGAAACCAGTGTATTTTTAAGCACTATTTTAGGCCTTGATTTAACTAAGCTTACCGCCAGTGGTTTAGGCTTAAAAGGCACGCTTGATGGCGACTATAATTCTGACTACAGCTTTGCTGTTTATTACTTTAGCGAAACCGCCTTTAGATTCGTACTGCCACACAACGCAAGCCTTCAACTACAAGCACTTATAAACGAGCAACAACTACGTTTTGATATTGATTATGTAGTACGCACCGACCTAGCAAGCTTTATTTTAAGTGGCGACAACGCGTTTGATACTCTAGTAAATGCTTTTAAATTAACACCAGGTTTGCGCCTTTCTGACGCGCAACTATGCTACGGTGCGCAAAGTGGTGATGTATTTATTACCGCCATTGATAAAAACGACGAACAACACTTTGTATTAGTCGCTAAACAACAAGAATTACAAAAATGGCAAAGCTACATGCAAGCGCAAGGTTTTGCACTTATGCATAGTGAAGCCGCATAACGAATACAAACAACAGGTGAACATAACAATGTTTACCTGTTTTTAATTGCGATTAAGCAATTAAAGTCTATTTAAGCCACGCCCTAAACAGGGTTAATTTAAACGTGAAGGAATGTTATGACTTCTAAAACTGTACTACATGCTAAGCACCTAGAAGCGGGCGCTAAAATGGTTGATTTTCATGGCTGGGAAATGCCAATCAACTACGGCTCACAAATAGAAGAACACAATAGCGTGCGTACCGACGCAGGTATGTTTGACGTATCACACATGACTATTGTTGATATTGAAGGGCCTCAAGCACAAGCATTTTTACGTAAGCTAGTAGCTAACGACGTTGCAAAATTAACCGTACCAGGTAAAGCGCTTTACACAGGCATGCTTAACGAGCAAGGCGGTGTAATAGACGACTTAATTATTTATTTCTTTAGCGAAACCTTTTACCGCCTAGTTGTTAACTCAGCAACGCGCGAAAAAGACCTAGCGCATTTAGCTAACGTATCGAGCGACTTTGACGTAACTGTTACAGAGCGCCCTGAGTTTGCAATGATTGCAGTACAAGGCCCTAACGCTAAAGCAAAAACAGCCACTCTTTTAAATGCCGAGCAACAAGCAGCTGTTGAAGGTATGAAGCCGTTTTTTGGTGTTCAAGTAGGTGATTTATTTATTGCCACAACGGGTTATACTGGCGAAGACGGTTACGAAATAGTAGTACCGAACGACCAAGCAGCCGATTTATGGCAGCAACTGCTAGACGCAGGTGTTAAGCCTGCTGGTTTAGGTGCACGCGACACGCTACGTTTAGAAGCAGGTATGAACCTTTACGGCCTAGATATGGACGAAAGCGTATCACCACTTGCAGCTAACATGGCATGGACCATTGCATGGGAACCAGAAGATCGCGACTTTATTGGCCGTGACGTACTTGTTAAGCAACGCGCAGAAAAAAGCACTGACAAACTAGTTGGCTTAGTGTTTGAAGAAAAAGGCGTTTTGCGTAGCGGTTCTAAAGTAATTGTTGACGGTGGGATAGGTATCATTACATCAGGTACTTTTTCACCAACACTTGGTTTTAGTGTAGCCCTTGCACGTGTACCACGTTCAACAGGCGATACAGCTCAAGTAGAAATGCGTAAAAAATTAGTAAACGTTAAAGTAGTAAAGCCTAGCTTTGTACGTAACGGTAAATCAATAATTTAAATAATTTGGTTATACCAATCACAATAATTATTGCGATTGGTATCCTCCCAATATAAACCAAAGGACAAATAAAATGAGCAATATTCCTAGCGAGTTAAAATACGCACCTTCACACGAGTGGGTTCGCAGTGAAGGCGACGGTACATTTACTGTTGGTATTTCTGAGCATGCACAAGAACTTCTTGGCGACATGGTATTTGTTGAATTACCAGAAGTTGGCGACGAAGTAGACGCTGGCGAAGACTGTGCAGTAGCAGAGTCAGTTAAAGCAGCATCAGACATTTACGCACCTATCAGTGGCGAAATTGTTGCAATTAACGAAGAGCTTGAAGATTCACCTGAAACAGTAAACAACGACGCTTACGGCGACGGTTGGTTATTCCGTATTAAAGCATCTGACGAGTCTGAGCTAGACAACTTATTAGACGCTGAAGGTTACTCGCACACTATCGACGAAGAATAATCATTTTTTGAAGATAACTAAAAGCCCCGTTTAATGTATAAAAATGGGGCTTTTATGATTTTACAGCTCACCACCCCATACTGAGTGAACTGTTAAATCGTCAAATATTTTAATTAATGCTAGTTACCCATTAGCATTTAGGATCATAGGAATCTGGATTCATGTCAAACGCCAAATCTCTTGAAGAACTAGAGCAAAAGCAAGATTTTATTCGCCGCCATATTGGGCCAAGCCCAGCACAAGTAAGCGATATGCTAAGTGCTTTAGAAGTATCGAGTGTGCAAGAGCTCATTGACCAAACTGTACCGGCTAGCATTCGTCTAGAACAACCGCTAACAGTTGGACAAAGCCGTACTGAAGTTGAAACACTAAGCTACCTAAAATCAGTAGCCAGCAAAAATAAAGTTTTCAAATCGTACATTGGCCAAGGCTACCACCCAACTAACGTACCGCACGTAATTTTACGTAACGTACTAGAAAATCCAGGTTGGTATACAGCGTACACACCGTATCAGCCAGAGATTGCTCAAGGGCGTTTAGAATCATTATTAAACTTCCAAACTATGACCCTAGATTTAACCGGTCTTGATTTAGCAAGCGCATCACTACTTGACGAATCAACAGCGGCTGCAGAGGCTATGGGCCTTGCAAAACGCGTATCAAAAGCTAAAAAAGCCAATGCCTTTTTTATCGCTGACGACGTACACACACAAACAATCGACGTAGTAACAACGCGTGCCGAGCAGTTTGGTTTTGAAATAATTGTAGGTAAAGCAGAAGATGCCGTTAACTTTGATATTTTTGGCGCATTGTTCCAATACCCAACTACATCAGGCGAAGTGGTCGACATAACTGACCTAATTGCTGGCGTACAAAGCAAAAAGGCCATTGCCTGTGTTGCTGCCGACATAATGAGTTTATTACTATTAAAAGCACCGGGTAAATTAGGCGCAGATGTAGTACTTGGTTCGGCTCAGCGTTTTGGCGTACCTATGGGTTATGGCGGTCCACACGCTGCATTTTTTGCAACACGTGACGCATACAAACGTTCATTACCAGGTCGTATTATTGGTGTATCTAAAGACCGTTTAGGTAACGACGCACTACGTATGGCAATGCAAACGCGCGAACAACACATTCGTCGCGACAAAGCCAACTCAAACATTTGTACAGCGCAAGTATTACTTGCCAACATGGCAGCGTTTTACGCGGTGTACCACGGTCCACAAGGCTTAAAAACTATCGCGCAGCGTATACATCGCTTTGCTGATATTTTAGCAAGTGGTCTTAAAGCTAAAGGCATCGCACTTAAGCACAGCACATGGTTTGATACCCTTACAGTAGTAAGCGACAATAAAAACGACGTAACAGCACGTGCAATTGCAAAAGGCGTAAACTTTGCAACAAACCACGAAGGCGAGTACTCAATTTCGGTATCAGAGACAACAACACGCGCCGATATTACTGAGTTATTCGATATTATTTTAGGCGAAGGCCATGGCCTAAGTGTTGACGCTATTGCAGCCGACGTTGAAGCAAATGGCAGCGAGTCTATCCCTGCAAGTTTAGTACGTGATGACGAAGTACTAACGCATCCAAACTTTAACAGCTATCACAGTGAAACAGACATGCTTCGCTATATTAAGCGACTAGAAAGCAAAGACTTATCGCTTAATCACTCAATGATCTCGTTAGGCTCATGTACCATGAAACTAAACGCGACCGCAGAGATGATCCCAATTACGTGGCCTGAGTTTGCAAACCTTCACCCATTCTGCCCGCTAGATCAAGCAGAAGGTTATCAAATAATGATTGGCGAGCTACACGACTGGCTAGTAAACATTACCGGTTACGATGCAGTATCACTACAGCCAAACTCTGGTGCACAAGGTGAATACGCAGGCTTAATCGCGATTCGTAAATACCACGAGTCACGCGGTGACGCACACCGTAATGTATGTTTAATCCCAAGCTCTGCGCACGGTACTAACCCTGCATCAGCGCAAATGGCAAGCATGAAAATTGTGGTAGTTAACTGCGATAAAAACGGTAACGTAGACATGGTTGACCTTAAAGCGAAAGCTGAGGAAGTGTCTGAAAACTTATCGTGCATCATGATCACATACCCGTCTACGCATGGCGTATACGAAGAAACAATTCGTGAAATTTGTGACATTATTCATGAGCACGGCGGCCAAGTTTACATGGACGGCGCAAACATGAACGCGCAAGTTGGCGTAACAAGCCCAGGCTTTATTGGTTCAGACGTATCGCACTTAAACTTGCATAAAACGTTTTGTATTCCACACGGTGGCGGCGGTCCAGGTGTTGGCCCAATTGGTGTTAAATCGCACCTTGCGCCATTTATGCCAAACCACAGCGTAATTAACGTACCAGGTACTAACATCGGTAACGGTGCGGTATCGGCAGCGCCTTATGGCTCAGCCGCTATTTTACCTATTTCATGGGCTTACATTACCATGATGGGTTCAGAGGGCTTAAAACAAGCCACTGAAATGGCAATTGTTAATGCTAACTACTTAACGCATGAGCTAAGCAAGCACTTCCCAATTTTATACCGTGGTCGTAACAACCGTGTTGCTCACGAATGTATTGTTGACTTACGCCCACTTAAAGAGCTATCAGGCATTACTGAAATGGACGTAGCTAAGCGCTTGCAAGATTACGGCTTCCATTCACCAACTATGTCGTTCCCAGTAGCTGGCACATTAATGATTGAGCCAACTGAGTCTGAATCAAAAGGTGAAATTGACCGCTTTATCGAAGCAATGGTGTCGATTAAAGGCGAAATTGAAAAAGTAATCTCTGGCGAATGGTCAATCGAAAACAACCCGCTAGTGTTTGCACCGCATACACAAGGCGACGTGTTAGGTAACGAATGGGACCGTGCATACGACCGTTTTTACGCTGCATTCCCAGTGCCTGCAGTGGCTAAAAACAAGTTTTGGCCAACCGTTACACGTATTGATGACGTATACGGCGACCGTAACTTAGTATGTTCATGCCCAGCGGTAGAGACATACCGCGACTAATTTTTTGAAATGTTCATGATAAATAAGTTTGCGAACGTGTATAAATAAGTTTGCGAATGAACAAAGAAGGTGAGCTTTTATAGCTCACCTTTTTTATTGTTGAATGTAGCTCTCGTATAAAGAATGAAACTATCTGAATTAAGTTTGTCATTGGTACCTGTATTTCTTTATCTAAATAAAAACATTTAAATTTATAATTATTATTTAAACCGATAATTATTTATCTAAATTCACAGTTACAGTCGCAATTACTTATAGCTAAAGCTTGAGATAATACAGCGCTCCTGCAAAGCTCTTTTTTAAAGTTAATTCAATACTATTTATGTGTGCTTACTTTATGGATTAATTAGCCCTAACAATCATTGGAAGCAAAAGTTAGCTAGTTTAATTGATACTTATAATGTAGACGTAACAGAAATGGGCTTTCCAGATAATTGGCAAGAGTTACCTATCTGGAATAGTATTAAATAACTAGGCTCTAATTAGGCTACAACTAGCTGTAATATCGCTTTATTTAGTTTTTATTTTGCACAGTAATAATTTTCTTTGGTAGTATCGATTGATACACATATGGATTAGTTAGGCTGTTAAGATGGGAAGCGATTTTAGTAACTTTGATTTTTTAAAACACCACGACGAATTACTACTTCGTTTAGCTCAAACGGCTGAACGCTGTTTTGCCCCAGACCCAAATACAACCCTAGTTAAAATGCGCCAGTTAGGTGAAGCTTTGGCTCAAAATGTCGCTGCGCGAGTTGGCGTCGATTTTGGCCACGATGTTAAGCAAGTGGATCTATTAAGAGAGCTCGATTACACCCTAAAGCTAGATGAACGAATTAAAGATGCCTTCCATGTTATTCGCAAATTAGGTAATACTGCTAACCACGATTTCACCTCAAGTAGCCACCGAGATGCCCTAAAGTCTATGCAGTTAGGTCATGCTTTATCCGTGTGGTATCACAAGCTGTATGGTGATAAAACAGCAAAAGGCTTTGTATTTACGCCATTCGTTAAACCTCAAGATCCATCTATAGAAGTAAGAGAGCTTGAAGAGAAGCTACATGAACTTGAAGTTGAACGTCAAAGGTCAACCGAACGTCTAAAAATTGCAGAGCAGTTAAAGCAAATCGAAGCTGAAAAAGCCGCTGCCGAGCGAAAGCGTTCTGAGCAAATGCTTGCAGATAGTCAAACGTGGGAACAAATAGCCACCGAGCAGGAAGCATTGCTAGCTGAATATAAAGATAAAATGGTTAAAGCCAATATCATGTATATGGCTCAGTTTAATGCTAAAGACAAACAAGCACAGCAGCAAGAAATTCAACGAGTCGAAAAGTCAGCGTTTCAATTAAATGAAAGTGAAACGCGTGTACTTATCGATGAGCAGTTAGCTGCGGCTGGTTGGCTGGTGGATAGTGTTAACCTAAAATATTCAAAAGGCGCAAGGCCAGTTGTAAACGAGAATAGAGCAATTGCAGAATGGCCAACTAAATCAGGGCCTGCTGATTATATTTTATTTATGGGCCTTACACCTGTGGCTGTTGTAGAGGCTAAAAAGTCAGCTAAAAACGTCTACGGTGCAATTGACCAAGCAAAGCGCTATGCCAAAGATTTAGAGCCAAATCCATCATTCGAATTAGATGCTATATGGGGCGATTTTAAAGTGCCTCTTACGTTTGCTACTAATGGGCGATCTTATTTAAAGCAATTAGAACAAGAAAGCGGTATTTGGTTTTTAGATGTGCGAGATAACGCTCATAGGCGTAAAGCACTTAAAGGCTGGTATTCACCGCATGAAATAAAAGGCTATTTAAAGCAAACCACTCAGCAAGCAGAGCAAAAGCTTGATGCGATGGACTTTGATTACGACCTTAAATTAAGAGACTACCAAGTTGATGCCATTCAAGCTGTAGAGCAAATAATTAAAGAAGGAAAGGATCGCGCGTTGGTTGCTATGGCAACAGGTACAGGTAAAACAAAAACCTGTATAGCCTTAGTTTATAGATTGCTTAAAGCTGAGCGCTTTCGTCGCGTGCTATTTTTAGTTGACCGCTCAGCATTAGGTGAGCAAGCTGCAACTGACTTTAAAGAAGTGAGAATGGAGCAACTCCAAACATTTGCTGATACCTTCGAGCTTATGGATCTAGGTGATAAAAAACCAGATGACGGAACCAAAGTGCATGTTGCAACGGTGCAAGGTTTAGTTAAACGTATTTTATATCCGAGCGATAACGATACCAAGCCCGGCGTAGGTCAGTACGATTGTATAGTAGTGGATGAATGCCATCGTGGTTACTTGCTTGATAGAGAGCTCAGCGATACAGAGTTATTATTCAGAGACCAAAAAGATTACCAATCTAAATACCGCTCAGTCATTGATTACTTTGATGCATTTAAAATAGGCCTAACAGCAACGCCTGCGCTACATACAGTAGACATATTTGGTGAACCCGTATTTAGTTATAGCTATACAGAGGCAGTACTTGACGGGCATCTGAATGATCATTTACCGCCTGTACGTATCAATACCAAGCTTTCTGAGATGGGAATTCATTATAAAATTAATGAAGAAGTTAAAGTATATGATGCTGAAAATAGCGATATAAAAACCTTTAACACCCCTGATGAACTTGATTTTGAAGTGGCAGAGTTCAACCGTAAAGTAATAGCCCCCAGCTTCACTAAAACAGTCACAAAATGGCTTGTCGAAAGCGATTCAATCGACCCTTACTCAGAGGCTAAAACATTAGTATTTTGTGTAACAGATAAACACGCAGACGAAGTGGTCGAAGCTTTTAAGCAGGCATGTGAAGATTATCACGGTGAAGTTGAAGACGATGCCATTCAAAAAATTACAGGCGCTACAGATAAGCCGCTTGATAAAATCCGCTCATTTAAAAACGATCGCCTGCCTAATATAGCCGTAACGGTAGATTTACTAACCACAGGTGTAGATGTGCCAAAAATATGTAATTTGGTCTTTTTACGTCGTGTAAATAGCCGTATTTTATTTGAACAAATGCTTGGCCGCGCTACACGCTTATGCCCCGAAATAAGTAAAGGCCCGTTTAAAATTTATGATGCGGTAGACATCTACAAGCAGTTAGAAAAAGTAAACAGTATGAAGCCCGTTGTCACTAATGTAGATATTACCTTTAGTGAGCTAGAGCAAGAAATGGCACACAGCAAAAGTGAAGACTTACAAGCATTAGCCAAAAATCAGTTTATCGCTAAATTACAAGTTAAGCGCCGCCACTTAACGCCTGAACAAAGTGACAAGTTCGAGACCATAACCGGGCAATCACCACAACCGTTCATTAAAGACTTAAAAGCACTACCTGCCGATCAAGTAGCTAAATGGTTTACAGAGCATCCCGGTTTAGGTGAAATTCTTGATAGTAAAATTCAAGGCGTAGCTGGTGGCACTAAACCTGTGTATATATCTGATCACGAAGATGAGTTTACAAACATCACTACGGGCTATGGTGATGGGCAAAAACCCGACGATTATTTGCGTGCCTTTAACGACTTTGTAAATGCTAACAGTAACCGCTTGCTTGCTATTCAAACAGTTGTGCAAGCACCATGGGAATTAACTCGCCAAAACCTAAAAGAACTTGCTTTAGTGCTTGAACAAAACCACTTTAGAGAACAAGATCTACAAGTGGCGTGGAGCGAAGTTAAAAACGAAGATATTGCCGCACGTATTATCGGGTTTATTAGGCAAGCGGCTATAGGCGAAGCGCTTATTCCATTTGAACAACGTGTTGATAACGCGCTAGCTAAAATATTAGCTAGCCAAAGTTGGAAAACACCACAAATACAATGGCTCAATACCATAGCTAAACAAATGAAAGCCACCACCATTGTAGATGAAGCGGCGCTCGACCAAGGTATTTTTAAACACCAAGGCGGTATAAAGCGCGCTAATAAATTATTTGAACAACCCATTGCTGAAGTACTACATATGTTTAATCAAACATTGTGGCAAACCACTAATCAATCAGCCTAGTAGTAGGTTGATCACTTAAGCAATCACTCTTTTAGCAGTATTAACTTAATTAGGTAAAAACATGAGCACTCAAGACTTAGTCGCAAAACTATGGAATCTATGTAACTTACTCCGAGACGACGGCGTTACATACCATGAATATATTAATGAGCTCACGTATTTAGTGTTTCTTAAAATGGTTGACGAAACAGGCACCGATAACAATATTCCCAAAGGCTACCGTTGGGCCGACTTAGAGCATTATGACAGTGCAACAAGGCTAGAAGAGTATAAAAAATTATTGATCCACTTAGGCTCGCACGGCACCACAATAACTAAAGCTATTTATGCTAATGCCAGTACTGTAATACGTAAGCCTGTCACACTTAATAAGCTAGTAAGCGAAATTGATAAGCTTGATTGGTACAGTGCTAAAACCGAAGGCCTTGGCGATATGTACGAAGGCTTGCTAGAAATAAACGCAGGCGAGAAAAAATCAGGTGCAGGGCAATACTTTACGCCTCGCGTGCTTATTAACGCCATGGTTGAGCTGATGAAGCCAACCCTTGACGACGTTATTGTTGACCCAACAGCCGGTACTGGCGGCTTTTTGATTAGCGCCCATCATTATTTAAAACAACATAACGATATAGAAGTTCTAGAGCCCGACGCATACGATAAATACCAGCATAAAACCTTTTATGGTATGGAGTTAGTACCTGATACTCGTCGCTTAGCAATGATGAACTTAATGCTACACGACCTCGCGGTAGACGATGATAGTTCAGGCATCTTGTATGGTGACACCCTATCAAACGAAGGTAAAGCACTGCCACCAGCAAGCCTTATTTTAGCTAACCCACCATTTGGTACAAAACAAGGGGGCGGCGTACCAACGCGAGACGATTTAATCACTTACACCAGTAACAAACAGCTCGCCTTTTTGCACCTAATGTACTTGCGTATGCTTAAACCGGGTGGCCGTGCAGCTGTTGTATTACCTGATAATGTCTTATTTGAAGGCCCTACAGGGCAAACAATACGTAAAGACTTAATGGAAAAGTGTAATTTACACACCATTTTACGCTTACCAACAGGCATTTTTTACGCGGCAGGCGTAAAAACTAATGTGTTGTTTTTTTCAAAGCCAACTGATGTAAAACAAGATAAAGGCCAAACCAAAAATGTATGGGTGTACGACATGCGTTCAAACATGCCACAGTTTGGTAAACGCACAGTATTAACTCAAGCGCATTTTGATGAGTTCTATCAAGCGGTTGGTAGCGATTTAACGCAAGTTGATGAAGCTGCGCGCCACTTGTTTATTAAAAACCATCAACACGGTAGTGAAATTGGCAATATTGATACTTGCCGCCTACGTTGTTTTAGTCGCGAGGAAATCGCTAAAAAAGATGACGCACTCGATTTAGCATGGATCAGAGATGATAAAAGTGAAGATAGCACTAACTTACCAGAGCCTGATGTATTGATAAACGAAGCTATAGAAGAAATGGCGGGAGCGATGACAGAGCTAAAATCTATTTTGGTAGAGTTAGGTGTGGCAGAAGAAGGTGATGAGGTGATTTTGTGAAGGATTTACCTAAAGGGTGGATAAGCGCAAGTTTAGGTGACATTGCGAATGTACAAAGCGGGGTAGGTTTTCCCAAAAAATACCAAGGCGTCCTCGATGCTGAATATCCTGTATATAAAGTAGGAGATGTATCTAGGGCTTATCTTAAAAATAAAGCGAATTTATATATAGCCGAAAACACTGTTTCTGAAGAAACTGCGAATTTATTGAAAGGTAAGATTTTTAATGAAGGCTCGGTGTTGTTTGCAAAAATTGGAGAAGCCTTAAAATTAAATCGTAGAGTTATAGTCACAAAAAGTGGATTAGCTGATAATAATGTCATGGGTGTTACAGCTAAATTAAAAGAGTCCGAAAAGTATATATATAGATTTTTACAATATTTTGATGTGGCGTCACTTTCAAGATCTACAACTGTTCCGTCTATTAGGAAAAGTGACGTTGAAGAGATTCTAATTCCTTTTCCCCCACTAAACGAACAAATCCGTATAGCCGATAAACTTGATTCAATCTTAGCTAAAGTAAATAAAGCCCAATCACGACTAGATAAAATTCCAGCAATCCTAAAACGCTTCCGACAATCAGTTCTTGCTGCGGCTACATCAGGTGAGTTAACTAAAGAGTGGCGTGAATTCAACAAGGTAGATAAAGGTTCATGGCAACAATTCTCCATTGATGAATTATCTTCTCGGGCTTTTGATGGACCGTTTGGTTCTAAACTAAAAACAGCTGACTATACTGAGTTTGGCGTTAAGGTTGTTAGGTTGGAGAATATTGGCCATTTAACGTTTAAAGGTGATAAAGAGACATTTATTAGCGAAAAAAAGTATCAAGATCTAATAAAAAATACTCTAGAGCATAATGATATATTATTTTCTTCGTTTGTTGATGAGGAAATCCGAACGTGTTTATTTGAGGCAAGGGATAATACATATATCAATAAAGCAGATTGCTTTTGTATAAGAGTTAGTGGGGAGAAGATATCTCCGAAGTTTTTAATGTATAACCTCGGTTGCAAACACACTTTCGATAAAATAAAAAAGCAAGTTCATGGTGTAACTCGCCCAAGAATTAACTTACGTTTTTTAAAATCATTTGAGGTTAGCGTACCTACTATAGAAGAACAAATTAGAATAGTTGAAATTATAGATGCTCTTTTTCACAAAGCAGCCAAGGTCGAAGCTCAATTTCTAGAAACAAAATCAAAATTAGATCGTTTGACTCAGTCTATTTTAGCAAAAGCTTTTAGAGGAGAGCTTGTCTCACAGAGTGATAAAGATGAATCAGCTGAAGCATTATTAAAAAGAATCAAAGTTGAAAGCCCGAAAGTGAAGAGCAATAAATAATGAGATTAAATAGGATAAGACTTACAGGCCACTATAAGTCTATAACAGGGACGGTTGAAGAACCATTTATTTATAGATTTAAACAAAGTGAAGGCGGTTATTCACCACTATGTTTAGTTGGCTTAAATGGTTCGGGTAAGTCTAATTTTATAGAACTAATAGCTGATATTTTTGGCTATGCGGATAGGTACTTCAACCCGCAATTTAAATGTACTGAAGACCTAAGTTACGACTTTGAAATTGATTATGAGATTTTAGTAGCCAGCACTAAACGATTCATTAAATTAGAAAGCCAGAAATCAAAGCTAACAATGCGCTATTTTGATGGCCCAAGGTCAACCCCTTACTATTACGATAAGCGACAAGGTTTTGCATCAGACTCATTTGGAGGGCTCGTAGAAGTATGGCGCGATGTACTTAGTGAAGAGCATGAAATGCTACCTTCAAATATCATTGCTTACTCTTCTGGCCATAATCAAGGGTTGAGTTCGGTTTTTGCTAAAACAGAACTTCAATATTTTGATGTGATTAGAAAGCAGGGCGTGTTTTATCGGGAGTATAAACCCCGTTACGATAAAGCAATGGAGGCGCAAGATGCTGAAGATGATAGCGTATGGGAAGGATTATCTGCTTATGTGCAAAGTACTTATAAAAATAGTAATGGTTTATTTTCAGTTCCGCGCAGCTATCAAAATGATTTAGAATCCTATTTAAAATTTCCAGAAGAGCCTCTTGAGCCACATGAGGCAAAGTTACCGATAGGCCTATTTACAGACCATTCTTTGAATAATGTTTTTTTCATCTACTTAATTGCCTGCCGTGGAGTTAATAAAGTAGCTTCTCATAAGTTTAGAAAGTTTTTATCTGAGCATGTCAATCTGATTGGTATTTGTAGCTTTGATATTGATTTAAGACTTTCAGAATACAAAGAGTTTGAAACTGTAAGCAATATAGTTAGAAGGCTTACTGAACTAAGTTGTGAATCACAAAACCTACCTTTACCCGACATTAATGAAGAAATTAGCTATTCCCCCAAGCTTCATTTTAAAATTGGTAAGCATTTTTTAAAGGCGATGAAGCGTCTTTATCTAGATGAAACTGTATTTTTAGAACACTTACTAAAGCTTCATCATTTAACCGCCAAAAGATGGAGTCGTGACGAAAAGCGAACGCTAAAAAGTAGTAAGTACGAACGTAATGTACCGAATGTCTCTGGTGGTTTGATGCCGATGCGAGTGCAAAATATTAAAGTTATGCTCCGCGAGCCAAATGTAGAAACACTCTATGACAGACTAAGTGATGGTGAGCACCAACTTATTCAGATATTAGGTAGCTTGATGTTATTTGACCACCAGCAAACGTTATTTATTCTTGATGAGCCGGAAAGCCATTTTAATCCAGAGTGGCGTACAGAGTTTATTGAGTTGATTAATAAGTATGTGGATTTAAATAATCTCGAACTGATAATTTCCACTCATTCACCATTTGTACTTTCTGCATGTAAATCTGAAAGAGTGTTGCAGTTTGAAAAGAATGAGATGGGCAAAGTGTTATTAAAGCCCGTTGATATTGAAACATATGGAGCATCATTTGATTCGCTACTCACTTCTGTTTTTGATTTAAATGTTTTAATTTCTCAAAAACCGTTAACTGAAATTAGAGCGGGCTTAAGGGCTTATGATGAAGAGCTTATGGATGGTGAGGAAACATTAAAATGGCTTGAATTATATGGAGATTCGTTTGAGGTCAATTTACGTAGAAGTCAGATTAAACGACTCCTTTCTGCCAAAAATAGAGAAGAACATTAATGTTATGGTCAGTTACTAAACCACCTCAAAGTGCGATTTACTGGCTAGATGATGTCCATAAAGGCTTTTATCGTTCTATGTTAGTAGAAAGTATATTTAATAATTGTTTTCCAAATAGTTTTGTTGATGTACTTGATCGAAGTGGAAAAACAAAAGAGCTATTTCAAGATGTTTTTGACGCATATCAACCGTTAACCCCCGATTTAAAACGAGAGCTTAGCGCTCTTTTTTATAACCAAATTAACTGGGTTCAGGCACTAGGTAACACGAATCAATCAGTTTTGGCGCCTAGTGCAGGGCTTAAAAATATTTGGGAATTAGTCAAAAAGTTAGGTGGTTATCTTTACTCAACGACTCTAGATCTTAAGTGTTTTAAAAATGCATCTACTAACCCTAATGACTGTATAGGCTCACACTTTGAAGATTTCAAAGACGAAAATGGTGTTATTTGTTGTTTTTGTGGGACAGAAGATATGATGGAAGAACGGATTATAGAGCCAGAAGAGGGAGCACTAAATGAAGATGAGAAACAATGGAGAGCTTCATACGATCATTATTTACCTAAAAAACTTTATCCATTTCTAGCTGTAGATTTCAATAATCTGATTCCGTGCTGTCAAAAATGTAATGAAAAAGCGAAAGGTGAGCTCGATATTTTGCATTGTGACGGAGTGAGAACTTTAGCATTTAACCCATACACAGATCCTAGACCTGTTTCTTTGGAAGCAAAATACGAAAGTTATAATGGAACTTTTGTTATGAAGGTTGAAATTCAGGATACTGCAAATCAGCTTTTAGAGAAAGCAGATACGTGGAACAGAACATTTTCTGTATTGCCTAGAGTTAATCAACGTTTGAAGCGATTTAACTCTTCATGGTTAAGCCCTATTTTAAATGGGACTATTAATGTTGCTTCTGCAAAAACACGTCTAAATGACGAAGTATTGCGTTGTAATAATGCAAAGACATTTGAAAGAGAAGCTTATTATAAGTCACTTTGTTTTGATGTAATAAAAAATAAAAGTGATGCTGAAATAGAATCATACATAGAAGTTGTTAATCAGCTCTATGCAGGGAGGCGCATTTAGTGGCTAAATTTTGCGGAAACAGAAATTCAGAACACCTATTAAAAAACATAAAAGAGTTTAAGCAAAACTGTTTAATTGAAAGTAAATCTCTATTAACAGATGCTGTTATTTGGACAAGTGAATATTGTGAAGAATTAACTAAGTACTTTGTAGATAATCCTAATGCAGGTGAGGGGGATTTTTTTACAAAACTTGAAACTCAGCTAACAGATGCCTCGGCTGATGCCAAAGTACTTGCAGCTGAAATGCTGTGGCTAATGTTTTTATGCCCAAGTAATACAGGTGCAGCATCAAAGCGTGGGAGTGTTGAGCGAGTATTTGCTTGGAGTGGCTACAAAAGAGCTGAAGCCACAAAAGAGCGTTACTTATCTGACAATGCGCTTACAGGTGTTGGTAGTGCAGGTACGGCCTACAATACAATGCGTTGGCGTGAGTTAGTGTATTTAATTCGCTTCACAGAGTTGTTTTTAAAGCTGGATAAGCCTAAAAAAGAAGAGCTATTAAATAATCACATTAAATTTGCCCAGTGGTTAGAGCAAGTCCCTGATAATGAAAACCGCCAACTCCGTCACATGTTGGTGTTTTTATTCTTCCCTGATTCTAATGAACGTATATTCGGTAATACCGATAGATGTTCAATACTCGTCACTCTAGCTGGCCTTACTAAACCCCAATACAATAAAATGAAGTGCAGTGAAAGAGATGCTGCGCTTTTAAAGCTGCGCAAAGAATTTGAACATGAGTTTGGTACTACCGAGCTCGATTTCTATATTGAGCCGCTAAAAAGTAAATGGAAGAATACAGAAGTAAACACTGCTAAAGATGTGCAAGAACCTAAAGAGGATTACACTGTGGAAAAAACAATTAACAATACCACCAGCAGTTTAAACCAAATACTTTACGGGCCACCGGGTACAGGTAAAACCTACAACACAATAAATAAAGCGCTTGAAATAGTAGCCCCTGACTTTTTTGCTCACCACAAAAATGACCGTACTAAAATTAAAGCTCGTTTTGATGAGCTTATGAAGAAAAACCGCATAGGCTTTGTTACGTTTCATCAGAGCTTTAGCTATGAAGACTTTGTTGAGGGGTTAAAAGCCAATAGTAACAAAGCCCACCAGATAAGCTATGAAATTGAAGATGGTATTTTTAAGCGCATGTGTGATGCTGGTAATGCTCATACCGTTATATCTCAGCAAAAGCGCCCTGTAGATGTAACAGGACGGAAAGTTTGGAAAATGTCTTTAGGTGACACTCAAGGAGATGATGCTTACATATATCAGCAATGTATTGAGAACAATTATATTTTACTAGGTTATGGCGGTAATATTGACTTTAGCTCTACGAAAGACCGAAAGTCTGTTGTAGCTACATATGAAACGCATGGTATTAAAATAGAAAATGAAAGTAATGATTATAGTGCTATGTCAGTGGACTACTTTAAGAATGTCATGTCAATTGGTGACTTAGTTGTTGTATCTGAGGGTAATCGTAAGTTTAGGGCCATAGCTGAGATTATAGGTGATTATGAATACGCGCCTTCAGCAATTGATGATGAAAGTTACTCTCAAAAACGGGAAGTGATTTGGCATCGAGTTTATGAACCTTCGTTACCCGTTGATGAATTATTTACTAAAAATTTATCTCAAAGGACATTATATCGACTACAAGAGCCGGTGCTTATAAGAGACAAACTTAAAGAGCTACTTTCTGGTGATGATTTAAATAGTGATTCAATTCCGTCGTTGGCTGTAGGATCTAAAGTTTCAACTTATTTGGTTGAAGGTATAACAAACGAGATTATTAGCTTGAGAAAGCCAAATGGTGCTCTGCTACCAATGCCGCGAGTTATTGTTGACGAACTTGTGCTGTTGGTTAAACAAGGTAAAGCTTCTATTAGCGATATTCGTTCTAAAAAAGTGTTCGACTGGAACACTAGTACTGAAATGGAAAAATATATTGTTAACGGATACCCAAATGTTCTTGCGCCTTTAGTTGAGTCAATTGTAAATCATGGTATTAAAGATAAAGCGTTTAATAACTCAGAAAAACGAGTGTTGATTATTGATGAAATTAACCGAGGTAATATCTCTAATATTTTTGGTGAATTGATTACTTTAATTGAACCTAGTAAGCGTGCTGGTGGCTCTGAATCATTATCGGTAAAATTACCTTATTCAAAAGAGCCTTTATCAGTTCCTTCAAACTTACATATTATTGGCACTATGAACACGGCTGATAAATCATTGGCACAGGTTGATATTGCATTACGCCGCCGCTTTGAATTTGTAGAGATGATGCCAAATCATGAATTACTCGACGATGTTGAAGTTGATGGAATTAAAATAGCAAAATTACTAAAAACCATTAATCAACGAATAGAGCTTTTATATGACCGCGAGCATACCATTGGGCATAGCTTCTTTTTACCTTTAAAAGATGAGTCAACAATCGAGCGATTAGCAAAAATATTTGAGTTAGAAATACTTCCTTTACTTGAAGAATATTTTTTTGAGGACTGGGAACGTGTTGGCCAAGTGTTAGGTGATCACTTAAAAACAGATGCTAGCTTGAAATTTATAGAAGAAAAGTTCACTGACACTTCTATTGCCAAGCTTATGGGTCCTGAATGGCAGCAGGAGGGGATAACACCCTATAAGCGCAATGTTGAGGCATTAAACAACCCAGAAGCGTATATAGGTGTTTATGAAGCACTCTAAGGTTAATGATGTAATTGTTAGAGAGTATGCGCTTTTAACTAACGGTGGTGTTGATTGCAGTATTGATTGCCACTCAATTCCTCAGAGCGCTTTTGATTGGTTGTTAGTTAATGGTGTTAGTAATAATGAAAAGCAGCGTGAACTAGTTAAAGTAAAGCGACATGGTAAAGCGATTGCGTTACAAGTCGTGAATTTTGTTGGTGTACTAGAAACACCTTGTAAAACCAGAATCGAAATTTTACCTAAAATATCTATTCAAGACAGCAGCCCTAATAACTCACGCAAAGTATTAATGAAAATGCTTGCGAGTGTCGAGAAATTAACATTACAAGAGTTTCAACAATCGCATTTAGAGGTATTGAAACAGCCGCTGTATGAGTTGCTAATTAGTCACTTTTTAAATGCAGTATCTAAATTGGTAAAGCAATGCATACGTAATGAATACCAACGAGTAGAGCGAGAATCGACCTATTTAAAAGGTCAGTTGTTAGTAGCAAAACAACTTAGGCAACGACCGGGACGTAATCATCACTTTCATGTTTCTCATGATGTTTTTACATCTAATAGAGCTGAGAACAGGTTAATACACTCATCCTTAAAGTTAGTTTTAAAGTGGTCAAGATCTAGCGCTAATCAGCGCTTAGCGAGAGAGCTATTATTTGTATTCAATGAGATTGATGAATCAAAAAATATATCAAACGATTTTAGAAACTGGAAGACTGACCGCAGTATTGCGCACTACCGCCCACTTAAACCATGGTGTGAGTTAATTCTTAGTTATAAGTCTCCTATAGCTATGATTGGTAATCACAAGGGAATTTCGTTCTTATTTCCAATGGAAAAATTATTTGAGCGTTACGTAGCTAATCAGCTAGCTAAACAACTACCACCAGCTTTACGTTTGAAAGAGCAGCCCTCTACTTTTGGTTTGGTTGAGCATAAAGGTGATAAATGGTTTAGGTTAGAACCAGATATTGTTGTTTACGATAATGCCAGAGTAGTAATGACTGTTATAGATACAAAATGGAAGCGCTTAAATGAGTCACTGGGAAACGCCACTGATAAATATAATCTAAACCAATCTGACATTTACCAGTTATTCGCATATGGTGAAAAATACTTACAGGGCAATGGTGAGCTGTATTTGGTTTATCCCAAGTATGATGAGTTTAAATCTTCTTTAGATGACTTTTATTATCATGAAAATTTAAAGCTTAAAGTTGTGCCATATGACTTAGAGAGCGATAGTTGCTTTATTGATTTTTAAGTAGCTATAAAAGTATGCGTTCTAATGTATGAAATTAGGTAAGCAGCTTGTCATTATTTATTCGTAACAGCTTAGGTCCTGTCTGTATTGATAAAGCCTATACTTACATCCCTTAGCTTAACTTCTCTTCCATGAGCTTTATGTGCAACCTCTAAAAATGGGCGCATAAATTGCTGGTAATTAGGTATCACGAGCAGTCCTTTGTGTTGTTAGTACAATGGCCGACAATACAGCGCACTGTAATTTTTATACTATGTAGGTACAGTATTGTAATTTAACTACAGATACTCATTTTCAATATTCTTAGCTAATTGAATCAACAAGTAATGTTGCTTAGGGTTATCTATTGCTTCAATCGCTGAGCTATTCAGGTCGCCAAAGTATGACCCTAACCAAAGTACAATATCCCAGTCGAAATAGTATTTACTTACCTGTTCAATAATAGGTTCTAAAATAGGTTTAACGCGTCGTTTATAGATATCAAACTGAAAGGCGGGGTAGCCCTCATAGCCTGCGAAATTTGGTGCTGTTACAAAAAAGGCCTTATTTTCATCGACTAAGTTTTTTAAATCTTGTTCAGTAAATAGATTAGTGGGTGTCGAGAGTAAATCAATGACTTGAGCCGCCGATAAAAGAGCGTGATGCGATAAGAATAAGTTGATTTGGTTGTAATAAATACGGTGTTGCTCAGTAGGCGCATTTGTAAGTTTATTAAGTTTGAGTACTTCAGTAAAAAACTGGATGTACTGCTGAGTTCGCGAGAAATCATTCATTTTAATGCTCCTAAAAAGCGCTTTATATGTTGTTTTTTATTAGTACGAATAAAAAAATCGAGTTCCTTTTCGAGCTTATTCTGACCCTCTGGTGATTCAAGTAGATCAATTAGCGTTGTCATTTTGTTAAATTTTTGCTTTTTTATAAAAAAATAAAAATATTTTTTTTGAGAAAAAAGTCTGCTTTTAATCAGCTTTTCGAATAGTTTTAGCTTCGATTCAGTTATTACCATTTGGTTTACCCTTCCGATTTATTATTGATTAACTACTGCTTATATTGTTGTTATTTGTCGTTTTTTTAAGCTTTGTTGAGTCAAAAAAACTATGCTTTGTAAGAATGAGTTTGGTTGACAAACTTAAAATCCGTGTTATTAAGTTGCTGATTTATATGTGTTAATTTTTATTTTAGACTGTTTTTTGTACTTGACACTATTTTTTTGTGTATATAGATTTAAATACATATCAAGAGAAGGTTACGGGTATGAAAAATTATGAAGATATTAAAGACGGCAATAGTGGCTTAACTGCGAAAGAAAAAAAATCACCACGTATAACAGCTCTGACGTATAGGAAGCTAGAAGAGTGGAAGAAAAGGTGCGAAGAAAAAGGTTATTTAGTCCCTTACTTCCCAACTAAAGCAGTTTCATCTGTTGGATTAGCCACAAAGCATGCCCCTTCAGAAAAATCCATAGTGCCACTAGAGGCATTATCTAAATTAGAAAGTGGTTTTTTAAAAGCCCTGCTATTTTTACCAAATGTGAAAAAAATAGCGATGCAAATACCTTTAGATGATATTGATAAAACAGTCGAAATTGCCAAGAAAAAAGGCATTAGACATCCTGCCTATAAACCTAAAGGAAATATTTCGAAAGAGCATGCTGTATATCAGTATACTCCAATGACTACAGACGTTTTAATGAGGTACACCGATGCTAATAATATCGAAGTGTGGCATGCAATCTCATTAAAATGTTTGAATCGCAATGGTAGGTTAGGTGCCACAGATAAAAAAATTGAGCGGATAAACGATAAACATGAAATAGAACGCCAATATTGGTTAGATAAAGGAGTTAGCTGGAGCTTAATTACAAGCGAGCATTATTTATTAGGATATTACTTTCAAGAAAATTTAGCAGAAGCTTATATATTGGGACGCAGAGAGCATCCAAAGCAAAAGCTTAATAAGGTTAAAAAAGAAATTGTTATTATTTTTGAGCGTAGTGAGTATATAACTTTGCTCAAGTTATGCGAATTAGTTTCACAGACCACTAAAATTGAAACTAGCTTAGTAAGGGTTATATTTTGGTACCTTATTTGGCATAACGAAATCAGTGTTGACTTATATAGGGAGATTGGTAGTTACCACATTCTTTACCCTAAAAAGGGGGATGTATGGTCTTAAAATATCTTAAAAACCAGGTGCTCAAATATCCAGTAAAGAACGCTCATTTAAGTGTAAAGAATAATAAATGTAATGCAGTTAAAAAAGATATTAGATTTACGATCGTTGAATATCCATTTCTGAATAATTCAGAATGCATATTACTTTCCTTACAAGATAGAAATAAAATAAAAAAGCCATTTATGCATCAATTAAGTAAACCACTCCTTGGTTTTAGTATTGAAGAGTATGAATGTATCGGAAATGATTTTATTTCAGGAGAGCGCCAGCAATGGTATTCGGATCTATTTTTAGCGTCGAAAATGACTAGAAAAAAGAATACAGAAAAACGTGAGAGAGCTAAAAAGTTAAAAGAGCGATTAAATAAAAAAATGGATATGATTTTTGACTTTTTATCAATTCCTGATGCATTAGAGTTATATGTAAAAGGAACTTATCCAAGTCAAAATTTAAGAAAAATTTCCGAGAAATATAGTGTAAATTTATCTACTGTTTATAGAGCATTAAATACTTACTTTGCCTTTGGTCGTTGTAAGGATGCGCTTATTCCAAATAATCATAGAATAGGTAAAGGACGTGAAATTCCTAAAAATTTACACGAGGCTAAGACAAAGTATCCTTGTGGCTTAGGACGACCTAGGTTTGATGGGAGGTTGAATCAACGTGTTATAACTCAACTTGAACACGATGTTATGGAGAGTTTTGCTAAAAAACTATCCCTTTCTAGCCCTAATAAATTACATCAGCTATTCACTCTTTTTTGCATAGATTTACAAGACAGGTTAAAAAAAGATAATCCTTATCTGGATTGGGATAGTTACAGAGTTACACGTAACCAATTCCTCCAATTGTTTAATAAGTATGTAAGTAATAAGCAATTATCCATTGCAAATAAGGGCGTTAAGAATTACAAAAATAATCAAAGAGCTCTTACTTCAAGTGCACGCCACAATATTCCTTTTCCTACCGCAAGATATGAAATTGACTCAACAACTTTAGATTTATATCTACAATCTTTATTTACAAGTTTAGAGGGTAAAAAACCACTTAAGCGACCTACTCTTTATACCGTTTATGATACCTATAGTGGGTGTGTGGTCGGGTTTTATCTGACCTTAGATGGGAATACGGAAGAGTCACTCCTAATGGCACTCAATAATGCATTTACTAATAAAGTAATTTTTGCTGCATTGCATGGAGTTAAAATTGAAGAAAAAAACTGGCCTTGCCACCATATATGCAGTGAAGTTTTATTTGATCGTGGAACCGAATTTAAAGATAAAAAAGTCACTGAGTTAGTTGAGTCACAATTAGGAGTATTAGGGGTCTCTTTTACAGAATCTTACATGGGGAGTAACAAAGGCACTGTAGAGGGAGGCTTTAAATCGATGCAAGAGTCTATTACAGAATTTACGTCGGCTAGGATAGATAAAGATAAGCCTAAGAGTACACAGCATGCCTCTCAAAAGGCGCTACTTACAATGACTGATCTATATAAAATTTTAATAGCTCATTTTATTTTTCAAAACCACTCTAGAAATGCTATTGAGAAGCGAGATTTAGAAGATTGTATTAATAATGTAGAGCCAACACCTCAAGCTATTTTTAACTACAACTTAAATACAAAAGCTAATGGAGGAGTAGTTAGGTCTAACCAAGAGATTATGATGGCATTATTGCCGCGATGTAAAGTAAGTCTTGTAAAGCAATCGTTTAAGATAAAAAGACCTATCAAAGGTAGTGGTTCTATGTCTCTGAATTATGAAACTAGTAACCATGACCTTAACAAATATCGAGAGGTTGCGTGTAATGATGATGGGGATGGTGTTTGTGAGATTGAGGTAATGGTATTACCTAATTGGGTTGATCATGTTTGGTACTGCGGGCCGATCACGGGAGGAGAATGCGTTGAGCTTAGGTTAGCAGATAGGAGTAAACGATTTGCTAGTTTGTATGGTGATGATATCGAAAGTTTAATGAATCAAGATTTAGTATTTGATCGCCAGCTTAGAAATAAACGTCAAGATTACAAAGTATGTCTCGCAAAATTTATCAAAGAATCTGAGTCAAACAGAACGAAAGATTTAGAAAACGTTAAAAAGACAAATAATAAATCAATATCAAAACATCTAGATGACAATACCAAGCCCGATTTAATTGAAGAAATTCTATGTAATGCGCAAATGGTTTCTGCCACATTGATGGGCGGTAATTCCTCACTACTTGAAGGAGATGATTGAAGATGTTTAACCCATTAATTAATGCTTTACCTAGAATTGAAAGTAAGTCTAAATTTTATGAGGCTATGAGTAAGGCTAAAAATACCGAACTATCTCATCATTGCTATATATCAAGTCAAATAAAAGAGCATTTTTACGTTCCAACTGAAGATGCTTGGAAAGTTTATAAAGCTATAAAAACAATGATAATGGAGGGGTATAGGTATAAAAATATTAATAGCTCGGAATATTTTAAGGATGTAAATAAAGCTCTTTTTAATGAGGAAGATAAAGCTAGTGGTCACATCACGAATAAAGTTGAGTTCGGTGGATGTTTATTCGGGGAATCTGGTGTTGGTAAAACAAAATTAGTCAGGGAGTCTTTACGTTTATTTCCACAAAAAGTTAACCACCAAAGTTCGAGCAGCGTAACGAATACACCTTTAATTCAAATCCCTTGGATAATGATAACGTGTGAAGCAACAAGGAAAGCAACCCTTAGGTTAATTATTGAGGAAATCGATAGAGTTGCAGGAACTTGTAATTTAGCAAAGCTGAGTGAACGTGAGAGTATCCACAAATATTGCAGTGTAATACGTTTACTTTGTATTCAATATTCAATAGGGATTATTGTACTTGATGAGAGTCAGTGGTTTGATCAGAAATCACAATCGAATAGAGACTCTATTAACAGCTCTTTTTTACAGCAAATTTATAATCGATTTAATGTCCCTATTCTGCTTATTGGTACTCCTCAATTAGTTCAAGCTCTAATGCAAAGTCAAGCCACGTTGAGGCGTTTTAAAGAAGCTATATATCATGAGCTTCATTATTTTGAATCAGACTCTGAGGAATGGAAAGTAGCTATACAAACGTTATTTACTAATTTTATTTTCAATTCAGCGAAAAAGCCTCTAACAAAAAAGCAGTTTGATCTGATAGATGATTTTGCTTTTGGTTGTATGAATGAATTAATTCATCTCGCTTGCAAAGTATCAGAGCTTGTAGAAAACGGTCAGGCTAATAAGCCTACGGAAGCTATATTAAAAGCTTCTATTAAGGCACTTAAAAATAGTAATACAGATTTTAAGGTTGGCCTAAAAGGAGTCTCTAGAGCCAAGACTAACTCGAATCATACATATGAAGCTTTAAAAAATATCAAAAGGAGTAAGCGTACAAAAGATAAAGAAGAGCCGTATAAACCTCTAGATTTAGATCAATTTATGTAGAGTAAGGTGCCCAAATGACTGCTATTAAAGATTTAGGCAACTTCTTTCCTATTCAACCTAATGAATATTTTCCCGCCTATATAATGAGATTACGCTATTTAGGAAAGCATTTAAGCTTACCTAACGAAATGCTTATATCCGATATAAAGGCTTCAACAATACCCGATAATATCTATCCACGCTCCATTATTCCTTGCATAAAGATATTGGTGCCAACAAGTATTGAAAATAACAACGGGCCTATAAACCGCGCAGTATTAATTGATCATTTTAGTGCTAATTATTGGCAAGGCTTTATTAAACCCGGTGAGCTTAACCTTTACAATACAGCGATTATAAATGGTCACAAGGCAAGTAATAACCTATTTGAAGGTGAGCAGCTTTTAAAAGTATTTAAACCTCTTAAATTTTGTAGAATGTGTGCTGAAGATGATAGGAAATCAATAGGCTTGTCGTACTGGTACAGTGAGCATCAAATACCGACAATTTACACTTGCTCAAAACATTCTTCAGCATTAGAACATGCCGTATGGGAGCATAAAAAAACCTTAATCGATAATCCCATTATATCTTCTAATAATGCGTGTAAATTACCTAGGGTAGTTATAACTCCCTTACATGTTTGGTTGGATAAGCAATCTAAATATTTATTAACTCAGCCCTTACCAAACACTAGGGCATGGGTCGCCTCAGTTCGCGAAACTTTATATGAACTATTTGAGGCAAAATATACGTCAAGGGGCGTTGTGTTTTCATCTAGGTTAATTAACCAATGGGGTTTATTTCTAAGAGAATCATTTAACAAATTGGAGCCTACTAAGCGTTATAGTGCTGAACTTAAGAAATTTAAAATTCAACATATTTTATTTCCTAAAGCGAAGCAGACACACCCTATGATATTTTTGCTTTTAATTAAATTTGCTGAAGAATATACGGGTGAAAATATAGCTAGCTATCGCACTGAGCATTTTAAAAAATATTCACTTAACTGTAATTGGCTACTGAGTTAAAGCTAATGAATATACTGCCGTTGCTACCTGATGAGACAATATATTCATTTTTAGCACGGCTCAGAGTTTACTCGGGTAGCTATAATCATCGTTCAGCGAGCTTGCTCTGGTTTGAACAATATGGGCTAAGTTTAGACCAAAAGCTAGCCACCCACTTAGCGTATTTTTCTGCGCAAACGAAATTCCCAGTAGAACTATTACTTAATGATCATACTTACTACCCCTTATTTTCTTTAGCGGGTAATGAGCCTAAAAAGCTTAAAGACGTTATGCTCACTGGTCCATCTTATCGATTAGGCAATTACGCTAAAATCACCCAATCGGGTCTGAAAGCATTGAGCAAGGATAAATACTGTTTATCGTGCATAGAAGCTGATAAAGAGAAGTATGGCGTTGCTTATTGGCACCTGTCGCACCAGTTCACAGGCATACAAAGTTGCCATATACACAATACGTTACTTGTCGACACTTCGCCTTCATCAAGAGTATACAGCTTGCCTCCGCAAGCAATATCATCTTCTGATGTACCAGCGAGTGATTTACAGCGGTTTTTCACTACTTATGTGTTGGAAGTTAATGAGTCGGCTAAAAGTCAGAAGCGTAATGATTTGTTATTGGACAAAAGTAATTTGAATGCCCTGATTAGACAAAAAGGGTTTATGAGTAATGACAGTATCAGTATGCAACGTTTAATAGCAGTTATATCAAACATAACTGTGCGCCTGTTTAATAACGATGTTTTTACTGAACACGTAGTAAGAAACCTTATTCGCAAGCCTTACTACGCATGTCATCCGCTTAAACTTATATTATTTCGCTTTGCCTTGGAGCAACAGCCTGACATAGCGGCGCAAGAGCATTTACAGTTATTGAAACCAACAGATAAAGATAAAAAACGTGAGAAACAGTGTCTATTATTACTACAAGAAGGTGAATTAAATTTTACTGAAATAGCTAGGCGTGTCCGCTGCTCCATAGGTTATGTGATTAAGCTAGCTAAACAAGAAAATATAGCTTATTTAAAACGGACGCAATTTATTTCAGCTGATATAGAAAAGCGAATTTTAATGCGTTTAGTAAAAGGTGATGCTAGAGATGCAATAGCACGCGAAGAGCAAGTATCTGTTAGCTCTGTTGAGAAAATATGTGGTGAGCATTATCAGCTTTCAGAGTGGCGACAATACTTAAGGGCACTGGGTAAAAGAGACAAGTATCGTATTGAGATGCGTTCAGCCCTTAAAAAGCACTCCTTTTCTACACGTGCCGAAATTAAAGCTATGTACCCAGCTTGTTATATGTGGCTTTATAAATACGATACCCAATGGCTATATCTGCACCTACCGCCAGCATCCTATCGTTCAAAATAATTAATAGAGGTGTGAGATTGATGAGCCACCAAATCATTTGTATTCAAGTTAGCGAGCTAAATAAGAGTAGCCTCTATATGCATCATCGACTAACAACGCCTAGTTTATGTTTAATTGAATATAGCGATGATTTAATGGCTCAAATCGAACGCGCGCGGCAGGTACTTTCAAGCAATGAGCTAGAAGAAGTGGTATTAAAAGTAACGGGTATTAATTGGTTTTTTGAACTTACAAAAAGGTATGGGCACAACACAGTATCGTACTTACATGTAACACCCTACAAGATTGCTTTTTCAGGGTTAGTGCCACCTAATAAAGAGCCTTACTTTACCACTCCTTATATAGCTACAACTGACATCTTAATAGACGGTTGTACTCTTAAAAAACTCGAGCTAGATAAAAGACGCTATACGCTGGCTTTATCGATGGTCAAAGAGCTTGAATTAAAAGAAGTTGAACTCGAAGAATTATCTAATTTAATTTGGCGTTTAGACGAAGTAGGGAGCTCAATACACGAACTGGATAATGATTGTATAAATAGTTTATCCGCCGCTTGTGATTCCACTTTGCTAAGTATTAACGAGGAGATTAATCATTTAGAAGCAAGGCTGGAAAAGCTAGAACTTTATATAGAGCAGCTTCTAAGGCGTTTAGTAAAGCGCTTGTTTGGTATCGATTACGGTGATTGGTTAACACATATTAGTGCTGAGACAGGAAGTAAAGTCAGCTTACGTTTTGAGCATTGTAGTTATCATAATAAAGTAATTACATTTAGTGGTGTGGGTATTACTAAGGCAGGTAAAGTGGGTAAACGCTATCAATCAATTAGTGTTGATATTAGGAAAGAGGGATGAATATCCAATCCTTGATTTCAAAGCTAAAGCAAGCCAAAAAGCGCCGAGTTATATTCGATTACCATCGCTCACCGAAAAATGGGGTTGATATAAGTACCGAAGACTGGATATGGATAGCCCCTTTTTTGTATGGACTGTTTAAAGAGCTTAAATCAATGAAGTACACCATTACGATAACATGGTGGGGAGAGATTTTTGTTATTTACAAAGATGCTGATACTGCATTTGAATTGACTTTAAATTATCAATCCTCCGTTCTCTATACTTTTGAGTTCACGCAGCGATTACGAGATAAGACTCATGTAATACATACGATTTCAAATAGACAGACTGCTTTAAATTTGGGGCTGAAAGCCTATCGTACGGGAACCAAATGGTTCTATATACCTTTAAGGGAATCCGCAGTTACTCCAGCTAGTGCAGCATGTAAGATTAACGAAGTGATGCAAGCTCGACTAAAAGAATACAGTTTTGCTGGCTGGTCAGTAAAACCTGACATAGCGACTTCAGATGACATTGCAGCTGTTATTCATTATGGAGCAGCCTTATTTGGCTTAGGCTCCAGATTTGATTACATCTCTAAGAAGCTTCTTGAATTAATAATTTACCAAGACATTGAGTTAACCAATAATGCTATATACATAAAACGTAGCCCATATCTAAGCGGCTATGAGTTTTATCTAGATATTAAACACTTCTCTTTTATAAAAAAGTATTTACCCCTTCAATAACTTCATCCCTAAAAAGCATACTAGATATTTTAAATTTAAGTTCTACACTTTTAAATAAGCTTATTTGAAGTGACTTTGTATATATTAAAATTAAGGATATTTAAGATGGATCTATATTATGTAAACAATAACTCGCAGACTACTGGTGAACATGAAGTACATAAAAATGGCTGTAACTTTATGCCTTCAAATAAAGCAGAGCTAGGTATGCACAGCACATGCTCTTCGGCAGTACAAAAAGCAAAGAATATTTATCCTAATGTGGATGGGTGCAAGTTTTGCATTCCTAATTGCCACACTAGATAGCTGTTCCTTAAATGGGAAATAAAGGTGCTTTTTCGCAAACTTATTTATTTTTTTGCTGCCCGCCAGCCCAATAAAAATGGAGGGGGTATTCGCAAACTTATTTATCGTAAACATGAAAAAATTCCATGGTAAGTAAGTCCCATTATAGTTTGGGAATTTATCAAAATTATAAAAGCCGTTGCAGCAATGCAACGGCTTTTTTGTGTGTGGTGATTCCCCATAAATAATATGGGCGTAGGTTGGGAAGAGTGAAACGAAACCCAACAAATCACAAATATACTTACTCGCTCACAACCCAAGAGTATGTGTTATTTATTGTAGGCGTTTAGCTTGCTGACGCGTTGATTGTTAAATCAAAATTCGGTATTCCTTAAATATAATTGCACGCATGTAGCCTTTGGGCTACAATTGTTTTATGAAATATCGTATTAAGAAAACCGACGAGTTCGATAAATGGCTTAAAAAGCTCAAAGATCGTCAAGCTTTTATGGCAATAGCTAAACGTATTACACGTGCCATAAATGGTAATTTTGGCGATAGCGAATCTGTTGGTGGTGGCATATCTGAAATGCGAATTTTCGTAGGGAAAGGCTATCGTGTTTATTACATAATTAGAGGCGGTGAAGTTATTTTACTACTCAATGGTGGCCACAAAGGCACACAAGGTAAAGACATTACCAAAGCAAAAGCCCTTTTAAGAGAATTGGAGTAATTATTATGGCGCTACAAACATCAGATTTTAACCCGTTTGACTATATGGAAACACAGCAAGAAATTAATACATTTTTAGAAGAGTGTTTAGCTGATGATGATCCAAATACCTTTATTGAAGCACTTGGCTTACTAGTTAAAAAACATGGCGTGAGTGATATTGCTAAAGCAACGGGATTAAACCGTGAAAGCTTATATAAGGCAGTTAACGGTAAAACCAAGCCACGTTGGGAAACTATTTTTAAAGTGATGAAAGCACTTAACTTTCGCCTTACAACACAAGTAGCGTAAGTTAGGTAGAGTGAAACGAAACCCAACGAATCAAAAATATACTTACTCGCTTAAAAGCCAAGAGTATGTGTTATTTATTGTAGGCGTTTAGCTTGCTGACGCGCGGGCGGCAGCCCGAATAAGTCTTTGAATAGATGTTTGAGGTTTATCATCACCGATAGCGCGAATACGTTTCGCGTTTCACGCTTCTAGAAATTAGAAACCTTATTCAAGGTTTTTTGCCAGATTGCTGGCGGCAACCAAGGGGCGGCTACCGCCGACCGCCCCTTGGAACCCCACGGCGCCCCGAGCATCACGCTTAATCCTTCAACCACAATCGATGTAAACGTAAACGCCATGAAAGCACATCCATGTGCAAGCATGGCTTTCATTTCTCCATGAAATGAATTATTCATCAATCGCTTGTTTTCAGGGCGTAATGACGGGGAAGGGTGTTAAACGGAAAATTTGTATTTAATCTTGGCAATAAGCAATACTTGACCTTATTGAATTCACGGGAGAATATGCAAAAGCTAAGATATTTAATATTATCGAAAAGCTACAATCCTAAAAAATCGCCATTAATACACTGGCGATGTTTCACCAGCTAAGTTTAAATAAGCGTATTATTCTGAGTTAGAATCGGTCCAGTGTAATTAGGAAAGTCCACCTAACAGTCATCCCTTTTTTCTGTGGAACCTGACTTGGAAAGTTATTCTAGTAATTTAAATATTCATTTAATTACCTATTTATTTCAAAAATCGGAGGGATCCATATGAATGATGGAAAAAAATTTGAGCGTGAGGTTGCTGATGCTTTCTTAGCTTTAGGCTATAAAGTTGAATTAGATGTTCAAATCGCAGGTAAACAAATAGATTTAATTGCTCGCACTAAAACTCCAGGAATATCAAATGAAACGAAGCTGTATGTCGAGTGCAAGAATTATGTTAAGTCAAATTTGAACTCGGAGGATATAGATAAATTTTCATATTCTTATTCTCGGGTTAAAACATCAGTACCATCATTTACAGGCGGAGTCCTAGTTACACGAAAGGCTCTGAGCCCTAAAGTCGCGAATTCTATTGTTAACGCAGAGCTTTCAACAACGACACTATACGATCTTAAGAATGAATCCGTTGGAGTTTTAAGAGAGTTACGTGAATATTTATCTTCGTACAAATCCGATAAAGAAAACGAAGTCTACATACCTTTAAAGTATTCAAAAGCAAATCAACGGCAAGACTTATTGAAATATACTAATGATTGGCTCGAAAGTGGAGAAACGCTACTAGTTTTATTAGGTGATTTTGGTACAGGTAAAAGTACTTTCTTAAAGCGATTGAAATATGAGCTAGCAAGAAGTTATTTAGGTGAGCAGGCAAATCTGATTCCGCTTTATATAACTTTAAAGAATTTTGATACTTATACAACAGTAGAAAGCTTTTTTGAAGCTCAGCTAAGCACAGAGTTTTCTAGAAGTATTCGATTTGAAGAGTTTGCGAAGTTATCGAAAGAAAAAAACTTTGTTGTTCTGTTGGATGGCTTCGATGAAATGGGGTTACATATTGATAGTGAAAAAAGAAAAAAACATTTTGAACAGTTAGTTAATATTATAAGTAGATCGAAAAAAAGCATTCTTACCTGCAGACCCTCATATTTTTTGTCTAAATTCGAAATGACAAGTGTATTGGACTTGGTTAAATATCCCATCAACTTAGATTCTAAAAAGTACAAAAAAAACATTAGGGAAGAATACAATGATTTTGCTAAAAGTGTCTTTTCGGCGATTTCTAATGAAAAAGAATATACGGCAAGAGATTATTATTCTGTACTAAATTTGTCGGGTTTTTCTGCTGAAGATATTGATGAATATTTGAATAAATTTTATTCAAATGAAAGTAGCGATTTTGTAATCGAAATACGAAATCGGATTAGAAATACTTATGATCTGGAAGATTTAGCTAAAAGACCTATTTTACTATTTTTAATTGCAACCTCATTGCCTAATCTTTCTAATGATAAAGAGGCGACACCGTCACTTATATATTTTGTTTATACCAGCGCATGGATGAAAAGAGATGAAGATAAAGGTGAATTTAGAAAGTTAATAACTCAAGAAAATAAAAGAGATTTTGTATGTAACTTAGCCTGGAATATGTACGAAAATAATGTACTTGAATTAAGTTATCTTGAATTGCCTCAAGTTGTTCAGGATTATTTTTCAGATAAAGGGAATGCATTCGAGTACTTTGTAACTCATATTCAATCATGTGCGTTTTTAAACCGAGATGAAAGCAATGTCTTCAGGTTTGCCCATAAATCCTTTATGGAGTTTTTTGCGGCTTTGCATCTTGCGAACTTTATTAGTAAAGAGCGCGATTTTAGTTTGTTAGAAAATCTTAAGTTATCTAAAGAAGTTGGTTTTTTCTTAGGAGACATGTGTTACACCCAACCTGAACTTCTAAACTTGGTAGAAGAAAAATTTACAAGCGCAATTAAGAGTAGTTCAGCAGCCTCTGAAACATTAAAATCTAACATGTTATCAATTTATTCAAAGTCCAGAAAGCCATTCCCTAAGCATAAAATCTACGATTTAAAATTTAGCGATTTGGATTTTTTGAAAAATACATTTAGTAATTCAATGTATGGGTGTACTTTCACGAAATCAATCTTTAGAGAATGCGTATTTAAACAATTAGAGTTTATAAAACTTAGCTCTATTACTTCCACCATAAAAAAGAACTCTAGCTTAAAGAATGTATCTATCACATTTTCGGAAGAAGATAACGTATTAGATGTAGAGGATAGCCAACTACATAGTGTTGTAATTCAAGGAAGTGCAACCTTAACAATAAAAAACTGCAAAATATATGAGTCAAAATTTTCACAAATTAAACAACTGAATATTATTGGAACTGATATATTAAAATCACAGTTTGACACGTCAAAAATAGAAGGCGAGCATAAAGGAAGTTCACTTAAATCTTGTGTGTTTTTTAATTCTTCATACAAGGCACTTGGAAAGCGTAAAACCTTATCTTCTGCCTTTAAGCTACAAAAAGTGACTTACACTAATTGTACGTTTGTACTCTTAGATTTTTCAGTAATTAATATGGATAACTGCCTATTTAAAAATTGTATATTTATAGGATGTTGTTTTAGTTATCTAAAAGGTGAAGTATTCACGTCGGGAATGACTTTTGATAAATGTAAGTTCATGTTTTCAAATATCTCATTTAACTCTTGGCTTGAAGCTGAAAGTAACTATTTAGAGGTTAGGGAGTCGGAATATTATGAAGAGCTTTCTGATTTACGAAAACTAATTAGTATGAATAAAGCAAATAAAGAGAAATATAGTCGGATTTACAAAGAGAAAGAAGAGAAGCCACCTAAGCTACCACCTGAGCCGAAAACATTATCGGATAGATTTATAACCAACCTAGAAATGTGTATAGAAGCTAAAAGAACCGACTTGATCGTAGACGAAAAGTCTTTACCGTATAGCGAATGTATAACTAAAGACGTTAATTGGATTGAATGCGGTAATAATTTGTTTAATGTTTTTCTGAAGTATTTAAAGTAAAAGTTCAAATCTAAACTAACAGTCACCATTAGAAAAATGGGTAACTGTCAGATCAAGTCTGAGCTAGTACAAATAAAGGGCAATATTATTGCCCTTTTTTATGCGCTTAAATTGGTAGTTATAAACTATAGCGCGACTAAGCTTTGCTCTATCATTGCCTTTATTTTTTTACTATTTTGATCCCTTTGGCTTTGGTCTTCTGCGTTTACAAAACCTCACCAAATACGCCTCTGTTATTTATAAAGCCTAAGACTACTTTACTAATTAAATAGTTGTTTAATGCCATCTCATTTAGGATTAATATTAGGAACTACTTAAAACAATAATAAAAGTAAGAAGCAATGTGCCCTTACTAAAGAGGTATACATGGAAGATGTATTCATAGCCGTATTTGCAAATGTCGGCGTTATATTAATTTTAGCTTTAACATTAAAAGCATTTAATAAAGTCGATATAAATATAGCGTGGTCTTTAATCTCATTAGGTATTTTTACGTGTTACGTTTTTGCTTTATTTAGAGGCGCCGAGGTTATTCCTTTAGATATATTTTTTACTGATATGGCTTGGAATTGGTCAGGTAAAATAGCTGTAATTATCCTGTGGGGAGGTGTAATCCTAGCCTTAGCGAAATATAAACATGGCTTTCGTATTGCTGATGCTGGTTTTACTTTCAAACAAAGTGAAGGCTCTTTAAAACCTGCTTTCATTGTTTTGTGCTTGTTTGTAATTCTCCAAGTCATTGTTTCATGGTTCTGGAATGGAGAGCCTCGCTATGATTTAGAAACATTACTTTATCAAGCAACCATGCCAGGGTTTGACGAAGAGCCGATGTTTAGAGGGGTCTTACTATTTTGTATTTCTTTGGCAATAGTATCTAAGCGATACAGTTTGGCAAGCGCGCCGATAAATATAGGTGGATTACTGCTAGTTTTATTATTTGGCTTGGTGCACGGCGTTATGTTTAGCGATGGCGAGTGGTATTTTTCGTTTACCTCTATTTTATTAACTGGAGGTTATGGTTTTATTTTACTGTGGCTAAGAGAGCGAACGGGAAGCTTGGTATTCCCAATTATCGCTCATAATAGCGTTAACGTTGTTGGGCAATTAATTTAGGGGGAGGTTAAAACGTTTAGTTGCGCTAGATATTCCAGAATCAGCAAGGTTAGGTGTTTCTTTTTGCCTTTTGTGATTAAGGAAAAATGCAACACCTGCCCCTAGTAACCCCATTTAAAAAAGGGCAATGCTATTGCCCTTTTTACGCGCTTAAACTTGTTTTTATAACCTATAGCGCGACTAAGCTTTGCGCTAGCATTGCCTTTATTTGTTTTACTATTTTAGCTTCTGTTTCAGGTTCGAACTGTTGTATACGTGGGGTATGAATATGCCCTGTAGGTATACTTGAATTAAGCGCATCGCGCAGGCGAATACTTCGGTACGATATTTCGTTAGACAGGTAACCACCGCCGCCGCCATTAACCGCAATACTATTTTTAAGCTCGCCGTAAGAACCTGCTTTATAGGTTTTTTCAAGCGTGGTGACTTCGTGATTGTCGATAACTTTATAAGGGCCTTTGGCTTGTTGCATGGAATTTACAGGCAAGCTAAATTTTACAAACTCGTTGCCCGGGAGTGGTCGGCCATTAAGCTTTGGTATTACTGGGCTTGTTTGCGTTCCACCATACACAATATTGGCATTATCGGGGGCGGTTACACTGCGACGCTTACCTGGGAAGTGCTCTAAATCAAATTCTGTTCTGCCCATACTTACGGTTACTACCATGTCTACATTATTAAGTGCGTAGTAGGGAGCAAGTAGCGATTCTATTATACCTTGATCAAAATCTTCGTAGCGCACAGGCACCATAACGGTGTTAATTTCTGCGCTGGTGCCGTTGTAATTAATAACTTGGCCATCGAGTAATAACGCCGCAACACCTGAAGGGTTACTTTGGTTTATGTTTTTATCGAGTAAAAAAGGGTCAAAGCCCGTTAGTAATATTTTTTTAGTGCTGCCTGATGAAAAAGTAAGATCGGTACGACCTCTGCTACCTTCCTCAAGTAGGGTTAGTAAAGTATTTAGTTGAGCCTGTGTAATTGAAAATTTAGGTGAAGTTGTGCGTATTACTTTACTTGAAAGCAGGCGCGCCCAGTAAAGCTCTCGGTCGTCGTAGTTATTGGTTTTTATTATGCGTTGTTTGGCGTTTTCCCACAGTTCAAAGCTAAAGCTTTGTACTAATGCTTTTGCACTTTTAAAGTCGTTTAATTCTTTAAATTGTTGCTCAAAACTTGATACTTGTGGGGTGAATGCATTTAAAACATTTGGCATTGCTGATTGTGCTTTGTTGATACGCTGTTCTTCAACAGTTAAAGGATTACTTAAAGCAGCGAATGAAGAGGCAATTAAGCTGGTCGCTAATAATACTTTGATCATAATACTCCTAAGATAAAGCTATTGTTTTATGTGTAATTTACTATCCTACTATTGCTAACTTAGGGCAACCAATTAACGTTGAATCGACTGATATTTGCTTTTGCCGTGCATTAGTATTGTTTAACGGCCAATTAGTATCATCGGCTAATAAAAATCCCTGAGTCAAAAATTGATCTTTATAGGTACTACTTTAAGCTCTAATAAAAGTAAAAAGCCGTTACAGCAATGCAACGGCTTTTCATTATGTTTTTATGCGCTTCGACGATACGAGCGAAAGGCTTTATAGTCCTTTAAAAACCTCGTTTTAATCATCAGGTCCTTTTAAGGTAAACACTAAATGTTTACGCATATCTTTTAAAATCACGCCCTTTTTAAGCATTGTGCCGCTTAAGCGTTTTTGCCACTTTAATAAGTCAGGCTCTGCGGCCGCTAAGGCTTGCTCGTTTTCAAACTGAAAGCACAGCAGTAGTGTACTTGGAAATAAGTGGTATTCCACATCAAACCAGCATTGCAGCATGCCTGGGAGCTCAGCGCGGCCTTGTTCTTCTAATTTTTCAGCAGTATTAAGTACAAGTGCTTGCTGCTTTATTTGCACTGCAGAGAGTTTTTTCATTATTAAAATCCAAGTTAGCGGCTAAAAAATGCAGCCGGAATGCGTGCATTATACGCAAGCTTGTAGGTAAGCAACAACTTTGAAAGGGAGTTAATATTTAATAGAGTATATCTGTTTAAAATCTAGGAGGTCTTGTTGGAAAGCGCCTTTGGCTTTTACAACTTGCGTAGGTCGGATAAGCGGCGCAGCCGTGCCATCCGACATTTTAAATTTAACCACAGAACCCCGGTTTGGATATTAATATGTTTTTTAACTCAATAGTTAAGTAACCTCAAACAAGGTGTTTGCCAGGTTGCTTGCAACAACTAAGGAGTAGCTGTCGCAAGCCGTCTTAAGAGCCTTACCGTATTACGATTAATACTTATAAGAGGTATCAATCGGGTTGGTTTATTTGGATCGGCGCTTGTCTAGTACATAACGTACGGCCATTCTTGCAACACCCGCACCAATACCTGAGACCACTGCCCATGTAACGGCCTCTTTAAGATCTGTTTCTTCGCTTGGTCTATCTTTTGGGGCTGGTTCGTTGGTAACCTTTTCCCACGATTTTTGTAAAGTTTTCCTTGTTAACATACCTGCAGATGCAGCGGCGAGATCTATACCTATCGTTGTAATTAGCTGTTTATTACTCATAATGTTCTCCTTTTTATAAATAACGGCAGCGTTATTTATGTATAACTCTTTAAGTAAGAATATTAATAACAGCAATTTACGTACCGATATACGCCTGGGTAATAAGCACAGTTATATAAAAAACTCACTCAAAGTTTTACAAATTTAAGCGTAGAGCTTTGAGTGAGATTACGACAAAAGTAAGAGCGTTTAACTGAAAGGTTATTTTACTCACGCTTAGGAGGTTTATTAAGCTTGTGCTTCAGTTCCTAGTAAGGCACCGATATAGGCGAGTTCTTCGCTAAAAATACCATTCAAAAGAGCGTTTTGCTCAATTATTACAGCGTCATTAGGTTGGGCTTTGTATTCTTGCTGGCATCTTGTGAGTTCGGTGGCCAGCCATTGGCAAACATTAGTAGTTAATTTTATTGCTGTTTTTAAAAATAATGACCATTTTATTTTTTGTAAATTAAAGCGGTAAAGCGCGACAGCAATAACACCATAAGCTTGCTGTTCAGGTGTTGGCATGTTGTTAGTATTTATTGAAGTGCTGTTTAAAAGCTTGGTATTGACCATCGCTTGTTGCAGTGCAGCTTGTTGTGATTGACTTAAAAAGTGGTTTTCGTAATCCATGGGCGGCCTATATCTGCTGATAGCAGGGCAATATAAAAAAGAGATTTAGCACAGTATTTTACGATTCATGCGCACCGAAAAATGAACCACAGTGATAACAAAATTAGGCTGACTCTTTACTGAATTAATAAAACACAATTGTAACTGGGTAGGGGAATTGAAGAGGATAAGCGTCTTTGTTTTAACCTTCAAATCGCATGAAAAATAATGCTCTGTTGGTGTTTTTAATTTTATTGGTAAGCACGGTAATAACCATAAACAAGAGAGTGATAAAAACCTCTCTTTATTTCGTAAGGAATTTTGTTTATGTAGATAGGAGTTTTTTACAAAATTTAGCAATTTTTACTCTAATAATAAGAGTGTTAGTACAGGGCTTTGTTTTATCTTATTGATTTTAAATGATAATTTACTTGGTTTGAGTTTTGCTTGGTAGTAAGTGTATTTTCTTAAATAAATAAAGGAGTTATTATGAGTACCGTTATTACTGGGTTATTCGAAAGTGCATCACAAGCAACACTCGCAATTTATAGATTAGAAGCTTTAGGTATTAATGAAGCTGATATTAGTATTGTAGCCAACGACTCATACGCAAAGGAAGATTTTGCTGTAGACGAAGGTACTAAAGCTGCCGAAGGCGGCATTATAGGCGCGGCTTCAGGTGGTATTCTTGCTGCAATTATTGGCGGATTTACTGCCGTAGGGACTGTAGCAACAGGTGGTACGGGCTTATTAGTTGCCGGTCCATTAGTCGCTGCATTTGCTGCTGGTGGCGCAGGCGCTGCAGTTGGTGGTACTTTAGGTGCCGCAGTTGGTGCGTTTATCCCCGAGCACGAAATTAAGTATTATGAAGATGCCATTGAAAAAGGCTCTATATTAATTGGTATTAAGTACGATAGTGACAACAAAAACGCTATTGAAGAAATACTTAACAATGCAGGCGCAAGTAACGTTTCTACAGCGTAATGCTAGCTAATTAGTTTCAAAATTAATATGAAAGGTGAAACTTAGTTTCACCTTTTTTATGCTTTTTTTGATTAGGCATAAAATCTAACTTTAAGTAGCGCTTACAATTAAGTTATTATTTTAACTGTATTAATACCAAGCCCGAGAACACTTTGAATTATTTAGCTCACCTTTATTTAGCACAGTCTACAGCCGATTCTCACTTTGGGAACTTGTTGGGCGACTTTGGTGGTAAAAGGCATGTAGAGTACTTACCAAATACGGTTAAAAACGGGCTCGATAACCACTATTTAGTCGATAAATTTACCGACTCCCACCGCGCAGTTAAACACGCTAAACAGTACTTTTCACCTGAGCGTAAACGTTTTGCTGGTGTGGCTATTGATGTGGTGTTTGATCATTTTTTAATTGTGCATTGGCAGCGATTTAGCAAGCAACCTTTAAGTGATTTTAAGTACACCAGCTATCAGCTTTTGAATAATCGCATACCTGTTATGCCGCCGCGCATGCAGCATGTTGTAACAAGTATGACTAAAAACGATTGGTTTAAAGAGTACGAAACCGTTGAGGGAATAGGAGTAGCACTTGATAATATTGCTAACCGCATCCGTTTTACTAATAACTTTGCGGGGGCGGCTGATGATATAACGCGTAACTACGACGAATTAGAAGCCGTGTTTTTAGCGTTCTTCCCGGAGCTAATTAAGCATGTAAGTGAGTTTGACCTTGAAAGCACCCCAAAAAATGACATAAAGCGCATTATTTAAAGTTTTCATCAATTGTTAACCTTTTGTGATAATTTAAGGTGAAAAAAACGCTACTCTAATACAAATTAATTTTTGAGTGTTTTTAATGAATCGCAATTACTTGGTTATTGTGAGCTTTGCTGTTTTAGCGGCATTTCAATCTGGTGCTGTATTGGCTTTCGACTTTGACTTAAAGTCGGTACGAACCACTATTTCAAACCCTAACACTAGTCACGCGTTAATATACGACGACTTGGCTGGGAGTAATCAAAAAACACTGTTTTCGTTAGAGCCCATAAACAATCAACGTGTGGGTGTGTTTTTTGATATTAACGACATTGAAATTGGTTATTCAGCCGATATTTTCGAAGATGATGTTGAAACAAAAACACAAGATATACTGCTTGCTTATAGAAAATTTGAAAATTCTAAAATCACATTTAACTATCAAACGCTTGAAGGGCTGCAAAGCACGGCTAGCAATTTAAGCGGCAATCAAACGGATCAAATTTTCTCGCAAAATATACGTTCAACCAAGTTTGAGCTATCTGGCCAACACAACTTCTATACCTTCAATAATAAAGAGTCTTTGTTTGAGCATTTTTTTCTTAATAGGCCAAAGCTAAGCAGCAAATTTGATTTGTCGTTAAGTGTTGTTGGTGCTTGGTCTTTCAAGCATGTATCTCTTGAGAATAAAGATAATATTGTGTTTCAGGCTGATTTTTTAAATTCATCTGCACCACAGGTCACTAAGTTAATTTCTAATTCGTATGGGGCGAGTATTGGCTCGCTTTTATCATTTTCGTTACCGCATAATGTTCACGTATTTGCTGAATACAAAGTAGGTAAGGGAAATATTCGAAATACAGACCCTGGACTGGGGTTAAAAGATTCGGGCGGCGAAAAAGTTGAAGCATACGGCGGTGGAATTTCTTGGACTTCCGACAATAAAAAACTTATGGTTGTACTACGTGCGTGGGAGCAAACAGGCCGGCATATAGATACTTCTTTTGGTGATTTGTCAGTAATTAAGTTTTTTTAGTATTGAGCACCGAAATAGTGAATTTACCAGGAATATTATGAGTAAGAATAACGATGTACCTCAGGCTTATGTTAAGCAAGAGGAAGGTTATAGAATAAAAGCCTTAAGATTATACCCTTGGGTATGCGGGCGTTGTGCTCGTGAGTTTGAATACTCAAATTTACGTGAGTTAACGGTGCACCATGTTGATCATAACCACAGTAATAATCCTGAAGACGGTAGTAACTGGGAGTTATTGTGTATTTATTGCCACGATAATGAGCACAATAAATACCACGAGCATATTATGTATGGCGGGTCGACTACAGATCGCAAAGTGGAGGCTGCGACGCATTCTCCATTTGCCGATTTAAAAGCGATGCTTAATAAATCAAAGTAATATTAGTTAAATTAAGAGCTTAAACCTAAAATTTTATTAATTTAAATGGCTTTTGAGGATGAACGGTTATAAACCGAAGCAACCTCAAAAATTAACTTTAAATTGGTTTTATTAAAGCTCTTTAGCTGTTTTGTCTTTTATGTCAAACCAGTTTGAATCGGCTGAAGTAATAAAGCCAGGTACGTCTTTTAGCCATTGTTTTTGAACCGATTTATCAAGATTTAAATAAAGTTTGTTTTCAACAATTTTGAAAGCCTCTGGATCTACGTCAAACTTTTTCTCCATTGATACACCAAACGCACAAAAGCCACCAAATTGTGGTGCGTATTTTTCTGGGTTAGCTCTAAATAAGTCGCGGTGCTTAGCTGAGCTGAACTTATAAATGGCATTTTTATGCGTTGCAGTATATTCAGAACTGCCTGTTACCGCCTTGTTTTGGGTAAAGTAAGCAACGGTATCGTAACCACTAATTGCAATGTCGTTAACGTCGGCATTTGCGTCTATGTCTGCTGCAAAGCTTAGTGAACTTGCAAGGACTGATGCTGCAAAAAAAGCTGATTTAGTGAGTGTCGAAAATTTCATGTGTATCTCCAAAGGGTAATTTAATTAGTATGTTTGTTTAAAACTCAACTGTACTTTATCGTTATTGTTTGGTTAATATGCGTCTATTAGTCTGTATTTTCATACCAATAATCCAAGGAGGCGTTTATGGATGTACTTTCGAGTGTATTGAGTCACTTTTCGCTTAATGCCAATGTGTTTTTTAGTGGGAACATGTGCGGTACGAGTGACTTTAGTGACGATCAAGGTGTTGGGCATTTACATTTATTACGCTCAGGTACGTTAAAAGTGCGCAGTAATAGTGGCTTTGAAGTTGTTTTATCTACGCCTTCGGTTATATTTTTTCCTCACTCTACAGGGCACTGTTTATTTTCGGATAAGGGTGACGGTGCTGATTTAGTGTGTGCACAAATTAGCTATCAAAGTGGAGGGCATAGCCCTTTATTGCAGGCGCTGCCTTTTTGCTTAAATTACGAATTAACGGGTGATGGATTATTAGCGCAGAGCGCTTTTTGGATTTTTGATGAGGCATTTAAAGACGCCAGCGGTAAGCATTTAATTATAGATCGCTTATGCGATGTATTTTTAATTAGTGTGCTGCGTAAAGTACTAGAAGAAGGCGCAATTAAAAGCGGGATGATGGCAGGGCTTGCCCATCCTCAGTTGGCTAAGGTATTAATAAAAATACACCAAACCCCAGAGCAAAACTGGTCGCTTAGCGCTATGGCTGAGGAGTGTGGCATGTCGCGCTCTAAATTTGCCGATACCTTTAAACGTGTAATTGAGCAAACACCGGCTGATTATTTGGCTGATTGGCGTTTATCGGTTGCTAAAAAGCTTATTTTAAAAAATCAAAATATGGATTTAGTGGCTAATCAGGTTGGGTACGAAAATGGCTCTGCGCTTGCCCGCGTTTTTAGAAAAAAAACAGGTCAAGCGCCAAAAGAGTGGTTATTGAGTCAGCAGTAAGCTTTTATTTTTGTAAGCTTACTGCAATTAGTTTTTAATTAAATACTTTGAATCGAGCGACCAAAAGTTATTTTCGAGCTTTTGCAAAGGTCGTTTTTTAGAGCCTGGCGATGCTTTATATAATATCAAATTAATCAGATCAGAACTGACCGCAGGATCACTATGAAAGTAGTCATGGCCAATTAGGCTGCCAGATTTAGGTACTTTAATGAGGCTTACATTACCCACAGAGGTAAATATATCCTGCTCGTTTATACTTACATCTTTTGTGTTTAACCTGCCAAAACTCAAGCTGTTTGTTAGCCACTGTGAAATACCCAATGCACTATCTTCTTGAGAGGTGTAAATGGTAATTTTTCCAAATGCAGCTCCAAATTGCTCTGCCATCAACCTTTGCTTAATAATACCAAAATCGAGATCAGGGGCTGCTAAAATTAAGTTTTCAATACGCAGGTCTTCGCGGGGATTTCCGCCACTGGCTCTGTTTTCAATTATAAGCTCTCTAAGTGTTGTGGTTACTACATCTGTGCCACGGCTATGCGCAATAATATGAATGTTTTCAATTTCAGGATTTTTAAAAAGTAGTCGCAAGGTTTCTTTTAAATGAAAAATAGTAAATTGACCAGACTCTTTATCTTCAAAATAGCCGGTTAATCCTGTGGCAGCGGCAGGCCAAGAGTAAACAATAGGTACGCCTTGTCGGTTCAAAAAATGCCAAATACCGGCAAGGGTAAATACCGATTCGTTAAAGGTATTATTAAAGCCATGCACAAACAAAATAACATCTTTATTATTACTGTTTTTTAAACGCTGATTAATGTTTTTGTTTAACTGGGTTTCGTGAAAAATCTTTCGCTCTAAAATATCTTCGTCAATTTGGAGTTTGTCTCCTACACGTCTAAATTTATAAGGCGATAAAGGAAAGCGACCTAATTCATCTGCTTTTTCCATTACGTAAGTTAAATTAGCGGAGCGATTTTTAAGATTACTTTGCTGTAATAGCTCACGCCATTGCAAAGATTTATCGCCAAAATTTACTTTTGCTACACCGTATGCAATTGATGGCGAGCGACTTGCGTTATACATAACACCTTCTTTTTCAGAAACTGCACGGTCTGTAACATAGAGTAATTCCATACTTGTAGTATGTAAGTTTTTAGGTACTTGGGCTTCTGAATAAGGCGCACTTACATATATATTGGGTGTAGGCATTAAAGCTGGGTTTGAAGTACAGGCAGATAGCAAAATAATGAGCAAAAGACCGAAAATAGAGGATTTACCGTGAGGATGAAAAAGCATGCTTATTCCTTATTTCGGTTTGTAAATTATTTTAAAGAGGTTAAGTATAAAATTAGCATATAAAAAGTAACATATTTATTACCTTTCACACACTCTATACTAATTTTACAATTTATTGTTGCGTTAACGAGGATTTAAAATAAAAATACCCGAGCTTATAAGTAGAGAAAACTGCGGGCATTGTTTTTTGGTGAGGTTATAAAGTTAAATCTTAGTAGCCTCAGTAGGTGTTGTTGATAATCCACTAAAATACTTCATTACCAATTGGCCTTGACTGTTTTTTTCTATTACTAAGTAATTGTTTGAATTAGGGTAGTAAAAGCTATTTTTAGACATGGTAATAAGTTTTATTTTATCGCCACCAGTGCGCTTGGAGTACAAAACGTCATTTTCAAAAATTAGGCTGCGTAAGGTGTTTTTATCAATACGGTAATCACCTAATACGGGCGCTAATTGCTGCGCTGTTACCTCTGCTTTTTTAAACTCGGGGAGTGCAATGCCTAGTACTCTGGCTGTGAGTTTTTCGTTGATAAAAATAGGGTTTATGTGGTTTGAATTAGCCAGCACTGCAACATATAGCTTTTGCTCTGGTATATAGCGTGCATGTGCCAAAAAGCCATTTATTCCGCCAGTGTGTCTAATTACGGTGTATTCATTCAAAGGCTCAATAATTAATCCGTAACCGTAGGATGAAAAGCTGCCGTCGTTAAGTTTAAAAGGGCTGATCATTTTTTCATAACTTGCTTTACTAATAAGCTTGCCAGACGATAACGCATTAAACCAAATATTTAAGTCAGTTGGAGTAGATATAAGCGCACCTGCGGCATATGGCCAATCCATATTAATGTAGCTGGTGTTGATAAATCCTTGCTCTGTTTGTTCATACCCAGATGCGCGATGGGCAACAATTTCTTGTCCTTCATAACTACTCTGGTTCATTTTTAGCTTTTTAAATATGTGTTGTTCAATAAAGTCTTTGTAAGACTGGCCACTTGCTACTTCAATTATTTTACCAAGCAGTGAATAGCCCGTGTTCGAATAAGCCATGGCTTCGCCGGGTTTAAACACCATTGGGTGTTTGGCAAAACGCGCTAACGTATCGTCAACGCTGGTGGGTACTTGTATTTCTTTATCAAAGAGATCGTCGTCATCTGTGTAGTTGGCGATGCCTGAGGTATGGGTTAATAAGTTTTCGATTGTGACGAGGTTGCCCTCTGTTGGGAAGCTTGCAACATACTTATGAATATCATCGGTAACCGCTAGCTTACCTTGCTCTTGCAGCATCATAATTGCAGCTGCAGTAAATTGTTTTGAAATAGAACCTAAACGTAAAACGCTTTGCTCATTAAGTGCGATGTTATGTTCAAGGTTGGCAAGCCCTCGCGCTTCTTTAAAAAGGACTTTGCCATTTTTGCTTATAATTACCGATACCCCAGGCTCATTTTCAACTAGGTTCTCGTTAAGAATTTCCTGATACTGCGAGGCCGTCGGGTTTGCTTTTACAAGGCTGGGTGTTAATAGCGAGAGGGCTAACAAACAGCTAGCGTAAAATGGCTTAATCATATTCATCCTTTTTAGTTTTTATACCAAACCTGTAGATAGGCTTAGCGATCCCTGTGCTTCATTTAAGCGGTTATTTACTTTAATTTATAAGTATTATTTTTAGTTTATAGCCAGTTAATATTGCACAGCTAAAAAGTAAACTCAACGCTTCGCTTTAGTTACCCATATACATTCAAATTTTTTGTTAAATCAATAAACGCGCATAACCTTGGTGGCATATGCCGCTTAGTTAAATAGTTTAAGTAATTAGGCACTCCTCCCATTTTATATATATTAAGTAGCTACGATGATTTCAGCCGCTTGGATAAAAACAAGGTTGTTACATCAGCTACTTTAATAAGTGACAGTTTATCTGCATGGCTCCATGAAATTTTTGAGCCAACACTTTCACAACAAATAACACCTAGTGGCTTGTTATCAATAAAGTAGATGTAATCAAGCAAGGAGTAAATGTTTGATGGTTCAAAATAAACTTTGGTGAAGTTTTTAGTGATTTCGTGGTTTCTCGCATCTGATGCGTCTAATACTTTATGATCTAAAATATAGTCAAAGTATGCAGGAAAGTCTTCAGCTTTTAAAACTGCATTACTTACTATTTCATTTTTTTCATCAAGGCAAATTAAGCTATTAATGGCAGTATAGTCGTGATTAAACAACCAGAGACTGACTCTGTCGGCATTTGGAATTAACTTTTTTAGCTCATTGCATATCTGTTTTAGCTTACGTTCACTCGTAATGTTTGGGTTACTAACTTTAACTGCTAAATTTTTGAGATTTGAGTTTTTTGGATTATAGACATTGAGCAAGCTATTTAAATGCTCTTTATTAAATGGCTTCGTTAAATAGCCATCCATACCAATATCTAAATAGTGTTCAATATCTTGTTTCATGGTGTTGGCTGTCATGGCAATAATTGGCGTTGTTTTACCTGTTTGTTGCGCTCTAATTATTTTAGTGGCTTGCACTCCATCCATCACTGGCATTTGAATGTCCATAAAAATCAAATCAACATGGTTGGCAAAAAAGTAATCAACGCATTCTTTGCCATTTTCGGTAAATATTACTTTCGCATTATGGGCTTGTAGCATTTTACTTACGACAACTTGATTTACTTTATTGTCTTCGGCAACCAAAATAGTACACCCTTGTAAATCGGTTATTTCTTTATTTGGTTTTAATAATTCATCGAGTTCTGATGTTTCAAAGCTTTGTTGGTAAGTAAATACAGAACCTTTATCTTCTTTACTCGTGAAGTTGATTTTGCCATTCATTAAATCACTTAGCTTGGTGCAAATGGAGAGGCCAAGGCCCGTGCCCCCGTACTTTCTAGATGTAGATGAATCAGCCTGATGAAACTCTTTAAATAAATTTTGCTGTGCAGCTTTACTAATACCAATACCTGTATCGATTATTTCAAATACAATATTTTGCGTGTTTAAGGAGTTCTCTTTTACAGTGACTTTAAACTCTACCTGGCCTTGTTGTGTAAATTTAATCGCATTTGAGCATAAGTTATTTAAAATTTGTGAAATTCTGACAGGATCGCCTTTTAAGGTTGTAGCGATATTTTTATCTATAGATGGAATAAATTTTATTCCTTTATCTGTGGCTTGTTTCATTAGTGGATTAATTACATTGTTAATGACTTCGCTCAGGTTAAAGTTAATATTCTCAATATTTAATTTACCCGCTTCAATTTTTGAAAAGTCTAAAATGTCATTTACAATATTTGATAGTATATTCGCGGAGCTTAAAATACTTTTTAAGGCGTTATCTTTTTCTATATTTGAAGTCTCTGCCAGTCCAAACTCAGCTAAATTTAAAATACCGTGCAGCGGAGTTCTTAGCTCGTGTGACATATTTGCTAAAAATCGACCTTTTAGAGTGTTAGCTGTATCAGCTTCTTTTTTTAGTTCTTCAAGATTTTTATTATGTATTTGTTGTTGTTTTAATGCAGTGGCCAGCTTTCTGTTGTTTAACCTGAGCTCAAGTTGTGCGATAACTTCTTTGCCAAGTATTTTCAGTGCGTTAATTTGTGTTTGAGTTAGCTTTTTTGGCTGGTCGCTGATAACACATAATGTACCAATTGTGCTGCCACTAGGTGTAACTAGCGGTGTGCCCGCATAAAACCGAATGTTTGGATCGCTGGTTACTAGAGGGTTATCATAAAAACGTTCATCAAGTAGAGCGTTTTGTATTTCAAATACTTGGTCTTGCAGTATTGTATGAGAGCAAAATGCGATATCTCTTTCGGTGGAGTCTACATCGATACCATACTTTGATTTAAACCACTGCCTTTGTGGATCAACTAAGCTTATAAGTGATATGGGGGCTTCACAAATATCAGAAGCAAGTTGAGTTAAATCATCAAATACTTTTTCGGCTTCAGTATCTAATATTTCATACTCATACAGGGCTTTTAATCTAAATTCTTCGTCTACTGGTATTTGTGCTTTTATCATAGTATTGCTCAATATTTATATAGATTCACTATAAGAGTAATTTAGTGATAATGACAACTTTAACATGTAAATCAGGCTAATAAATAGATTCTGTATTTTGTTACTCTCTTATTATTTTTTTGAAGTGTTTTTTATAAAACCAGCGAAAGTAAAAAGGATCTTTCCATACTGAACACTCTCAGTAATTAACATCGGAATTAATAGGGATTAAACTAGTCTATAGTTTTACATCATCTGTAAATTTTGAAACTCAGCAGCTCTGCTGGTGGGCAAATTCTGCAACCTTGTGAATCATAAATTTCTAAAAGCATGTGATGGCTCGAAAAGGCTGATATTTTCCTTGGCATAAGTGATATTCACTAATGAAATATCACGAAATACTCACAATTGAATCACGTTTTAACTGTATATTTTACCTGGTTAAAACTTAATTTGAACACCCGCTCAAGTTGTGCTTTAATCGTTGCTCAATTATTGAGGAACTTTACATGATTAAATTTTATTTTCACCATACTCCTAACCCAATGAAGGTTGCACTCTTTTTAGAAGAAACAGGCTTACCGTTTGAACTTGTTCCTCTTGATACTTTAAAAGGTGAGCAACATACACCTGAATTTAAAGCAATTAATCCAAATGCTAAAGCACCTGCAATAGTTGATGGTGAAACTCGTGTATTCGATTCGAATGCTATTTTAATGTACCTGTCTGAAAAATATGGAAAGCTAGAAGGCAAGGGCGATGACCGCGCTGAAATGCTGTCGTGGTTAATGTTTATCGCATCTGGTTTAGGTCCGTATTCAGGGCAAAGTGTACACTTTAGGCACATGGCGCCAGAAGGGCTTGATTACGCGGTTAATCGTTATTTACGTGAAGCGCAGCGCCATTACGAAGTACTTGATACTCACCTTGAAGGTCGTGACTTTATTGTGGGTGACACGTATACCATTGCTGATGTATCTGCATGGGGCTGGATTGATAAAGCACCGGTTGTATTAGGTGAAGAGGGCTTAGCACCGTATCCAAATCTTAAGCGTTGGTTTGAAAGCATTGATAGCCGCCCAGCGGTTGCACGTGCACGCGTAATTGGTACTGATGTAGCCTTTAAAAAAGAGTTTGATGAAGACGCTAAAAAAGCGTTTTTCCCTTCAAATTACCCTAAAGTATAAAAAGTACTTAATTCTAAACAGCAGATCAGCTAGCTGATCTGCTGTTTAGTATTTCATGGCTGTGTTAGCACCTCTTTATTTTCATCTGCCACGAATAAATTAACTTCCTCTGTGTGCTGGCTTACGCTATTTCTTTTTAGGGCGATGTATAGGTCTGAGTGAATATATATACCTTCTTTTCCCGACTTCATTCCTGCAATTTCAAACCACGAAAGTAGTTGGCGTTTTCTACCTGCAAGCTCAAGCCTTATATCGCGCTTTTTAAATATAACATCTAGATCGGCAAGCATTGCCATTACGCTTAAATCTAAGTGAGTAAAGCAGGGCACAGCATCAATTATTACACAGTGGGTGTCGTCTTTTTGCCTTGCGTATTGCTCAAGTAATCTGCGTTTAAAGTAGCTGGCATTAAAGTAAGTTAAAGGTGAATTAAAGCGGTAGATAAACACGCCTTGCACTGCTTTTGCTTTATCTGTGGCGTCTAAACTTCTTACTACACCGTTAACATCTACGCCGAGTATATTGTCGGTTGGGCGCATTACAGTGCGAATAAATTGAAATAACCCCAGTAATACAGCAAGTGTGATCCCTGGTATAACGCCAATAAATAACACCGCAAGTAAGGTGGCTGAGGCGAGATAAAATGCCTGTTTATCTTTTCGTTTTAGTTGCCAAACAGCTTTTAAATCGAGTAAGTGTACAGAGGCAATAATAAGTACAACACCTAGCGCTGCGCTTGGAATAAATTCAAGTGGGGCTGTTAAAAACACGGCTATGACCGCAATAATGGCCGCTGCTATTATTGATACTAACTGCGTTTTACCACCTGTTGCATCGTTAACAGCGGTGCGTGAGTCGGCGCCACTGACTGCAAACCCTTGCGAAAGAGCTGACGCTATATTGGCAATACCTAGCGCTCTAAATTCTTTATCGGCGTCTATGTCGTAGCCATTTTTAGCGGCAAAGCTGCGCGCAGTTAGCATCATACTAACAAAACTCACGATGGCTAAGTTAAGTGCGGGTACCACTAGCTCACGAATAATCCCTAAATCAAAAACAGGGGTATTAAAAACTGGAAGCCCGCCAGTTACGGTGCCAATAGTTTTTATATCAAGTTGTTTTAAATCAAAAATCCATACTAAAATCGCACCAAATGCAATGGCAAACATTGATGCAGGCCACGTGGATTTTATGCGTTTCATGGCAAAGTAAACCGCCAATGTGAACAAGGCCATTAACAAGGTGGGAACATGTGTTTGCGCTAGGTATGTGGGTACACCACCTAGGCGTTCAAGTAGGTAGCGCTCGTCAAAGGTAAAACCGAATACTTTAGAAAATTGACCAACAATAATAGTGATGGCTACGCCATTTAATAAGCCCATTAAAATAGGTTTAGATAAAAAGTCGGCTAATACACCTAACTTAAATTTACTGGCTATAAAGCACCAAAAGCCGGTCATAGCGGTCATGGTGACAACAAGTTGCCAATGTTTAAAGCTGTCACCTGCAGCAAGAGGGGTTACTACTGCTGCAATAACGGCGCAGGTGGCGGCATCAGGGCCGACTATTAATTGTTTAGAAGTGCCAAAAAGCGCATATAGCATCATTGGCAGTATGCAAGAATATAACCCTACGGCGGCGTTAACACCGGTTAGTTGTGCGTAAGCAATGGCAACAGGTAAAGCTACGGCAGCTACCGATAGCGCCGCTCTTACATCATCAGCAAACCATTGTCGCTCGTAGTGCAGCAATGTATCTAAACCCGGCATAAAATTATATAAACGCGACAGCACTTCAGTATCCTTGCTAATAGTTACAACGTTTTGATAGTAAATTTAATATTCAAATAAGTATAGCTAGGAGGGAGTGTTTTTTACGTAATATAAAGCCACTTTTTTATAGACGTAAAAAAGCCTGCATAAAAGCAGGCTTTAGTTTCCAGGGAAAATTAAAATTTAGCGCGAATACCAAAGCTGTAACGGCGATCCGCTTCAGTGTACTTCCAAGTACCACCTAGTTCAGATAGGTAGATTGAAGGCTCACCCGTTAAGTTGGTCGCATTACCTACTAGCGTAATGTTTTCGTTAATATCCCAGCTTGCAGAGAAATCTAACTGGCCTCTGTCGTCACGGTAGTTATTACCGTAAACAGTGCCTTCTGCTGAAATACTGCCGTCTGAGTTAATATTTTCTACGCGTTTCTCGTTTTCAGTATCTAAGAAACTGTCACGGTAGTTATAAGCTATACGAGTAGAGAACCCTTCGTATTCCCAAAATACTTGTAAGTTGTACGTATTTTTAGAAATATCTAATAATGGGTTGCCGTTTGGTTGTTCGCTGTCTGCATACGTGTAGTTTGCATTAACACCTAAGCCAGAAAATGCACCCGGTAAGCTTGTGAAGAACTGTTGGTAACCAACTTCAAAACCTTGTACTGAGCCGTTTTCACCGTTTACATTTTTAACTGTATCAATACCCGTTAGTCCTGCGTCACGCAAGCCTGCAACATGGTTAAAGCCATCTATATCTACAGGGTAGTCAGTCGCATCTGAGTAAACTAGGTTGTCTTGAGATACACCTGCAACGTCAAGCTGACATACTTGGTTCCACTGAGTTACGTTTTGACCTGTTGAAGTGCTTGATGCTGCTACACAGCTACTTTCGTTACTTAAGAAAGACTCAACATCTTTATAAAATACTGCGAAAGATAGTACGTTACCTTCATCAAAGTAATGCTCTACAGATAAGTCGTATTGCGTTGCACGGTATGGTTCTAAATCAATAGAGCCTTGCGTTGCACCTGTAATGTCGTTATTAACGTCAAATGCAGGGCTTAGCTCGCTAAAGTCAGCGCGGCGCATAACTTTTGCAGCAGCAAAGCGGAATAATGTTTCGTCTGAGTAGTTATACGTAACGTTTAAGCTTGGTAAAAAGTCGCTGTAGTCATTGTCACCAGTTACTTTTTCGCCATTAAGAAATACGCTTGATTCTAAATCTGTAGTCACATAACGACCACCCACAATCGCAGTGATGTTATCAAAGTCTAAGTACGCTGATATGTACACAACAGCTGTATCTTCAACTACGTTACGGTATGCGCTTTCTTGGAACTCTTGGTTATCTGAAAGACTCCCCGTTGACGCTAGGTTAGTACCTGCAAGTAACTGCTGAAGTTGAGCGTAAGTATTTGCAGGGTTAGATAAACCGTTGTAGCTTAAAAACGTTAGTAGGTCATTTTGTCCCGAATGACCTAATTGGTCAAAAGAGTTGTCGTGTCTAACTGTTGTGAAGCTATTTGAAAAAGCAGCGTTGTAGTCATCAACCCATAAAGCAGCTAATGAACCATCTGAGTCGTTAAATGCATTTTTGTAAATGTCTTTAATTTCTACTTTGTATTGCTCATATTCGTAATCGCGGTTAGTAACACGTACACCTGCTTTTACTTTAGATACCCAGCTTAAGCTGCTGAGAGGTTCAAACATTTCAACGTCAAAACGAATAGCTGTTTCGTCATTGTCTGTTCTTCTATCTTCACTTTTGAACGTACGTAGTGCTAAGTTTTGTGGGTCAGTAAATGCATTTGGATCTGAATGAATGATGCTTGGTAATTTATTACCGTCTTGAGAAAATGCACCATCATATAAATGATTTGTTAGCTGAGTTCCGCCACTTGCTTCAAATGTTGATTTTTCGATTGGGCGAAGTGTAAATTCAGAATCAGGTCTTACGCTTTCTGATGATGCTACTGCAATTTCACCAGAGATTTTTATACTGTCAGTAAGGTTCCACTCTGCACCAAGTGCATTTGAAAACGAGTCAGTTTCACGAAAGTCACTGTATGTTTTAGGGATACCAAATTCGTTTGTTAGCGTGTAATTATTTACGCCGTTAGCATCTTGAGTTGTATTTGCATCTGTTGATAACGAACCCGCAACACCTAATATAGAGTTACCACTTTGCTCACCAGAGCGTTTAGTGCCACTTAAATCTAGATACACCATGCCATTACCAGATTGCGGTGCCCATTGAAGTGATAAATTTACAGCAGTACGTTTACGTTGTTCTACATATTGTTCAACACTGTGCTCGTCTCGTACGATAGCGTTGCCACTTGGTGTATTACCTTCTTGGCCATTAATATCAATGTCTTGAGGTTTAACACGGCTAGACGTTTCATCTTGACGAATTTCACGATCTTGATACGAAAACATAGCAATGGCACCAAAGGTACCCATTTCGTCAAAGTCCCAGTTGTTACCAAGTGAACCGCTAAAAATAGGCGCTACTTTTTCTGTTTTATCTGCGTATTCACCATCTAATGAAACTGCGCCAGTTAGTTTATCTAACTCTAATGGGCGAACTGTTTTTAAGCTAACTGTTCCGCCTAATGCACCTTCAATCATATCGGCAGTAGGAGACTTAACGACTTCTACTGTTTTTAAGAAGCTTGATGGGTAATCTTGTAAGCTAATACCGTCACGAGAGTCGCCAATAGTAGAGCGACCGTTTAATTCAACACGGTTTTGAGGTAAGCCACGAATCGAAACACTGTCACCCACACCAAAATCGGTATTAATAGATACACCTGTAATACGTTGCAGTGCTTCTGCAATATTATTATCAGGTAACTTACCAATGTCTTCAGCAACAATCGCATCTACAATACGTCCGTCAGTACGCTTAAGCATAGCGGCGGCTTTCATACTACCTAGCATGCCTTTTACTTCAATAACTTCAATATCTGCAGCTGCCGTTTCTGAAGCTGCCGGAGCCTCTTGCGCTGCAATAGTAGAAGAAGCCATTAATAAAAGGGCTGCTGCACTGATTGTTGTAGAGCTACTTCTTTTATGTTTATTAATTAATGTTGAAGTAATTTGATTGAGTTTCATGTATCTCTCCCGTTTGGGTACGACTTACGTCATTGTGTGTGTTGTTACTTGGTTTGGTTAACCAATTTAACTGCTGTTTCCCTGTAGCGTGTCATACAGGTGGTGTGGTTGAAATTAGTCCAATTCAGCTTTTATTACAACCTTTGTTTACCAAAAATTCACAAAGTGTATTACAAAGTGCTCTTTTGTTTTGCTTATATTTAATAAATTTAACGGCTTATGATGTGTTTTTATTTTTTATATTTTGAATGAATTTTATTGAAGTATGTTTACCAAAGACGTTTTTTTATATTATTTGTACTATTAAATACACTTTTTAGTGCTGTTTTTAAATTTTATGCCGCACTTTTATACGTATTTAGTTTGTTTTTTAAGTGATGTTAAAATAATAAGATGTTCATAAAAGGTTGGGTATGGCTTATAAATTTGCGAAATAGTAAGGAGTATAAAATCATTCAATTTTATTTTGGTTATTTGTTTTGGTAATACCAATTTTCTATTTTTTTTATATGGGTTTTGTATTAGAGCTTACTGATACATATCTATATATGATTATAAATAGAGTGATTTTTACGCAAAAAAAAGCCCAGCATATTAATGCTGGGCTTTTTTAGATTAAATATATTAGCTTTTTAACTCGCCTGTAGATGATTCTAAATGGGCTCTAATAAACCACTGAAATTGCTCTAGGTCAGCTAGTTGGCTGGTGATCATATCTTCAGACACCGGATCTAATTCAGAAAGAGTCTCAATTGCTTTGCGGTGATCGCCATTAACGCCGTTGTATACTTTATCAAGTGCGGCTAAATGCTCGGTTACTAACCCTTTACCTACTGAGTATTCGTTCCATGTACGACGATCTACAATTGATTTAGGCGTACCAACAGGCACTCCACCAAGAGTCGCAATTCGCTCTGCAATTGTATCTGTCATTTCGCGCACAATGTCTACTTGTGGGTCTATCATTTCGTGTACGCCAATAAAGTTAGGTCCCACTACATTCCAGTGAATATGCTTTAAAGTAAGCTGTAAATCTATCAATGCAACCATGCGGTTATCTAGCGTAGCTATTGTTTTTTGAGCTGATTCGTCACTCATACCTGGCGCGGTAAATTTAGTTGTTTTGTTTGATTCGTTATTGTTACTCATAATTTCTCCTACTTAAGTAATGTGTTGCTCATATAATATGTTGCGTTATGAGCATGACTTAAACTTAGTGAAGCAACTGTTATGCCGTAAGCTGATTGTTTTTAAAAGTGATTTAAAAACATGTGGTTATGTTTTTATTTAAGATTTCAGAGGCTGGAGGGGGGATTGGATTTTTGAAAAGCCTGCATACATTTGTAAAATCTGCAGACTTTAATTTAATAACGCTTAAGTGTATTTAAACTTTGGCTATATATTCGTGCGCTTTTAAAACATCGAGCGGCACTATTTCTAATGATTTTTTATTTGTGGCTTCAAGTACCACTGGTGGCGCAACGTTTGCTGAAATAGCATGAAGCCATCTTACTGCACACAAGCACCATTTATCACCGGCTTTTAAACCTTCAAAATCGTAAAGAGGGTTTGGGCTTATTAAGTCGTTACCTTGTGATTTTGAAAATTGTAAAAACTCGTCAGTCATAATTGCACACACACTGTGATTGCCAAGATCTGATTCTGGTACATAACAAAATCCTTCACGTGTGTAGCCACCATTACCGCAACATAGTTTTAAACGTGTGCCAAGTACATTAAATTGATTCGCCATGAAATACCTTAGTTTGTGGTGTTTAATAAATTTACTCTATCAGGAGTAACTCGCTTGAGATAGCTATAAAACTTAAAAGAGGGAAGGGGGTCTACACAAACTTAAGCCCGCAGCAAAATTGCGGGCTTAGTATTATTTATTTAATACGCAGTGCCATACAATCGCTATGGCCGTTTATGATCATGCTTTTATCAACACGTACGCCACCACCAGAGTATTTTCCGGCGGCTGTAAAACTACATATTTGTACAAAGTAGTCATCTACTTTAGGCAGTGCAAATAGTTGTTGGTATATTTGGTCTTGCTCGGCAAAGTGCCCCATTGTTTTTTCTATAACTTGCTGCTGTTCATCAACAAGTTGAATATTAGCACCACAACGTCCTACTATTGGTTTAACTACATAACCGGTTTGTAATAACTCGTCGTTAAGCTCAAACGCGGTATTAAGTAAATATTTATGATTAGGGAATAAACTCCACAGTATTGGTAAAATAGCCTTGTTACTTGGGATCAATGTCCACAGCGGTTCAAATACCATCACGTTTTTACGCAGCAGTACATCGACTAAGCGTGGCGTTTCACCAATTTTGAATTGTGGTTCAAAGTTATCACCTAATGATTGGTCGGCTTCACATTCTTCACGAATTTGATCAAGTGCGGTTTCCCACGACCACGTTTTCCACACGTAACTCAGTTGTGCGCCATCTGCATCTACTATGTTGCCTGATTCATTCCAGCGAAGTGTGCTTAAGCCAATTACTAACTTACACTCAAAGCCCGCGGCTTCAATGGCTTCTTTCATAAATAATGCGTGATAATGCTCTTCTGGTTCATCATCTTGCAGAATATGAACAAGACCTTTTACTTCACTTTTACGCCATGCTTTTACGAGATCTTTAAATAAATTTTGGCCTGCATCTACACCTGTTTTAACACCAAAGTGTTTTGCCCATTTACCCTGAACTTTGCCGCTCTCCATATAACACGATGCCGAATCGCAATTGTATTCGTAAACTTTTAAACCTGCTGCTGTTAAAGCAAAGTCAAACCGACTGGTAATTAATTGGTTTAAGCGGTTATCCCACGATTGGCGAATTTTATTAATCACAACATCGGGTAAATTAAACTTTTTTAATAACTCAGGGTGCTGCAGTACATAGTCGGTTGCATGCATAAATAAGCCATGCAGCTCATTTGTTGCATGCTCAATGCTTTGCTGCGCCGTTTGAGATATCGCAAAGTAATTATGCTGATCCTCAGCGACTGATGTAAGTTTATGACCTTGCATCATTTCTACGTAAGCAGCTTCATCGTCATTCGCAATATTTAACCATGACTTGTTTGCTTGCCCTGTATCTGCTGCTTTATGTGCTTCTATAGTAAATAGATCAGTGTTTAGCTCAGACGTTGGCTCAGCATATTCTGTTTCATCAGTTTGTGTCATCCAACCTAAAATAGTGGCGTCGCTGTAAGAGCACTCAATCCAATAGTCGTCATCTTTGGTTACTTTTGCTTTTAGTTCACGACACCAGCTTTGATCTTTTGGCCATATTTGATGTCCTACATTTTGCTCAGCAAGGCGTATTTTATCTTCATATACTTCAACAACGACAGCAACATGGCCTGTTTCTTCAAACTCGCCGCCTTCCTCCCAAATAAGTAAACTACCTACTTGAGGATGGTGTTTAGCACCATTTTTAAACGCGTTTAGTGGCAATCTGTTTTGGCTATTTACATCGCGCACTGAACGCAGCTCAAAAATATCGTAAGCCATAGCAATATCCTCAAAAATATAGCTATGGTTGAGATACATCCATCGACGTGCAAACTCAACGCATTGCCATTTATAGCCCATGTAAATGCCATCAAGGTAACTACGATAGGCGCTACGATTAGGATAAATGCTTTCGTCAGCCGTATCATAATCAGATGAATACACAGCAACATTACCAGGTGCATAACCTAATAAGGTACCAAAATCACTAGCAGGAGCAGAAGATTTCATAAACAAAGATGTTCAAAATAAAGGTGTGATAATTTGCTGACTATATGAGCGAAACTGCGTTATAGCAAGATATAAAATATGTTTTTACGAAGGGGGATAAGTAAAAAATTACTCATTCATTAAAGAGTGAAAATACGGGAGAGTACTTTTACTAATAGTGTTAGGTTTGGTGCTTTTTTGACTTGTAACTGTTTGAAAGTTATTGATACTTTTGAAGTGATTATTACTGTTTAAATCTCAACTAAAAAATGGAGAAGCTATAGGTAACTTCTCCACTTTTATTATTCATATTTAGTGATTTTTATAATATGTAAAGCAGGTTAACGCGCTGCTAAATCATTTCAGCATCTATATGGCGTATTAGGTTTGATACCCAATTAACATATTGGCGGTGAATTTTTTTGCCGTTGTAGTTTAAGTTAATAGAGTCTTTATAGTTGATTGAGTATGCCGTTTTTTCATATGCAATATCGACAGTTAATTGGTGTGTGCGAATATCCAGTACACCTTTTATTTTACCTTCACTCATAGGCGTACACTTCCAACCAAGCTGAATACATGCCTTTAGAATACCTTTTTCTACGTCAGCTTCACTGTTGGTAATTGTTGATGTTTGCGGAATAGGGTTTTGTTCAAAGTCTCTTACTGCAACAGATGTTGAACAACCAGCAAGTACAGTAAGTGCTGCCGCTGTAAGTAAAATTGAGTACTTTTTCATAATAATCCTTTGTTTTAATTTCATCCAATTGTGTTGTCTCGCCAATATATGCGCGCTTAGGTGAGATTATCGGTAAATTTATAGATGAGTGCCAGCAATAATTAGAAAATTAAAAGAGTTAACTGAGATTTATCTCGGGTATTAGCTTTATTTATGAACTAGTTAAAGTTTAATTATTTAAGCTATAAACCAAGGGTTAAAGCAAAATTATGTGTTGAAAGATTTACGTGAGCGATGACATGTTTTGAGGGAACGCTCTTTCTTTATGTTTTAAATTACTCCTATAGCCGTACTTTAGTTAATTTTTTGTTAAACTATTGCGATTAGTATGGATTGAAGTCAGTTAAAAGTTTTTAAAACAGGAAAAACAATGGAAGACATAATAAACAACATTGATATTAATCAATATTTACCCGCTGCAATTACGTGGGCAACCAACATATTACTGGCGATTGCAATTTTACTTGCGGGCTTATGGTTGGCAGGCAAAGTACGCAATTTAATTATTGGCTTATGCCATAAATACACTCATCTTGATGATACGCTTTTTCGCTTTTTAGGCAGCATGGCTCGCTACATCATATTAGCGTTCGTTATTATTGCTGTATTAAATCGCTTTGGTGTACAAACAGCCTCTATTATTGCTTTGCTAGGTGCTGCGGGACTTGCTATAGGCTTGGCGTTACAAGGTGCAATGTCGAACCTTGCCGCGGGCGTTATGTTGCTAATATTTAGACCTTATAAAGTGAATGACTTTATTGAGGCTGCAGGGCGTTTTGGTAAAGTAACAGAAGTAGATATGTTTACTACTATTTTACAAACGTTCGATAACCAACAGGTTATTATTCCAAATAGTCAAATTTGGGGCGCGCAAATTATAAACCATTCACATCATCCAATTCGTGGTGTGGATATGCATTTTGGTGTTGCATACGGTGAAGATACAACGGCTGTACGTAAAGTTATAGATGCCGTACTTGCAGCGCACCCACACATACTAAAAGATCCAGCTCCTTTTGTTGAAGTAGAAACACTTAACAACAGCTCAGTAGACTTTTTAGTAAGACCTTTTTGTAAGGGCGAGCATTACTTCGATATTCTTTACACTGTGCCAGAGTTAATTAAAAAAGCACTAGATGAAAACAACATCGAAATACCTTTCCCGCATCGTAAAGTTATTTTAGTTAACGAAAGCAAAGATTAACTAAATTTAAACCGATTTAAACTCAAGGGCACTTTTAAAGTACCCTTTTTTTGATCTTGAAAAACTTACAGGGCTCTGTAAGTTTTTCTATTTTTAATAACGCTTAAAACTCCTCTTTTAATCTGTACCCCGCGCTTTCATTGCTCTTATTGTTTGGTCTTTATTTTGCATTTAGCTCTGTTGCTTTTGCTGTTAAGCAAACTTTAAAAACTACCCCAATCACTTAAATTGTAATGAAGGATTAGACATGGCTGAATCATTTAAATACGCAGGTAAAAAAGGAAATGGCGGCGAGCTGCGCCAAAGTGCATCAGACGGCTACCCAACAATGACCACAGCGCAAGGTTGCCCTGTGAGCGACGATCAGAATTCGTTAAAAGTAGGCGAACGCGGTCCAGGTTTGATGGAAGATCAGGTGCTGCGCGAAAAGCTTTTCCATTTTGACCACGAGCGTATTCCTGAGCGAGTAGTGCATGCACGAGGTTACGGGGCACATGGGTACTTTGAAACTTACGACACGCTTGAAGATTTAACCTGTGCAGATATTTTTCAGCGAAAAGGTGAAAAAACCCCAGTATTTACTCGTTTCTCTACGGTTGCAGGTAATAAAGGGTCTCCAGATTTAGCACGTGATGTACGTGGTTTTGCGGTAAAATTTTATACCCAAGAAGGAAACTGGGATTTAGTGGGAAACAATATACCGGTATTCTTTATTCAAGATGCGATGAAGTTTCCTGACTTAGTTCATTCAGCTAAAGCCGAGCCAGACCGTGGTTTCCCCCAAGCGCAAACAGCACATGATAACTTTTGGGACTTTGTGAGCTTGTCGCCTGAGTCAATGCACATGGTTATGTGGGCAATGTCTGATAGAGCTATTCCGCGCTCTTTACGCTTTATGGAAGGCTTTGGCGTTCATACATTTAAATTTATTAATGCCAAAGGTGATGAGAAATTTGTTAAATTTCATTGGAAACCAAAAGGCGGCATGCAATCAGTAGTATGGAACGAAGCACTTAAGCTAAACGGCGCGGACCCTGATTTTCATCGCAGAGACATGTGGGAATCTATTGGCAACGGCGACTTCCCTGAGTGGGAGTTAGGGGTACAAGTATTTGATCAGCAATTTGCTGATGAGTTTGAATTTGATGTATTCGATGCCACTAAACTTATACCAGAGGAACAAGTACCAGTACAAATTGTTGGCCGCATGGTGCTTGACCGTGTTGTCGACAACTTTTTTGCAGAAACAGAGCAAGTTGCATTTTGTACACAAAACATTGTACCAGGACTCGATTTCACCCCAGATCCATTACTACAAGGGCGTAATTTTTCATACCTTGATACTCAAACAAAACGCCTTGGTGGACCTAACTTTACGCAAATTCCGGTAAATGCGCCTAAGTGCCCAATGAGGCATTTTCAGCAAGATGGGCACATGGCGATGCAAAATCCTAAAGGACGTGTTAACTACGAACCTAACTCATGGAGCGCAGGCGAAAATAATCCTCGTGAATGCCCTGTGCACGGGTTTAAAAGTTCATCAGAGCAAATGAGTGGGGATAAGCTACGTTATCGTTCAGACACATTCAGCGATCATTACAGTCAAGCTCGTCAGTTTTACTTAAGCCAAACAGAGGTAGAGCAAGCGCATATACAATCTGCGTACGTGTTTGAGCTTTCTAAAGTCGAGCATGTACCAATACGAGAGCGTTTGGTATCGCATTTATTAAATATTGACGAAACCCTCGCAAATAAAGTTGCCGAAGGACTTGGCTTGCAAGAAATGCCAGATCCAGCTGAAGCTGCTATGCCAACACGTAAAGACTTACCTGTATCTGATGCATTAAGTATTTTAAAAAATCCCCCGAATACATTTAAAGGCCGCAAATTAGGTATTTTAGTGAGTGATGGCTTTAATGCAGAAATTTTTGAATCGGTTACCAATACACTTAAAAGTGAAGGTGCAAACTTTGAAATTATTGCCCCACAAGTCGGCGGTGCTAAATGCAGTAAAGGTAAGCACTTTAAAGCTGATCAAGTTATTAATGGTGGTCCATCGGTTTTATACGATGCGGTACTTGTACTCACCACTGAAGAGGGAGCTGAAAAACTAGCAGCTATTGCAGAAGCTAAAGACTTTGTAAGTGATGCGTATGCACATATGAAATACATAGGTTTTACAAGTGAGGCTAAGCCATTATTTAAAGCAGCAGGGCTCGATGACAAAGCAGATGATGGTTGGGTAGATTTAGAGGCACATTCAGCCGATAAATTTATAAATACATTGCGTAATTTAAGATATTGGAAACGTTAGTAAGCTCAATAATTAAAAAACCACAGCATGTAATTGTTGTGGTTTTTTTAAGCTCACCTAGTTAAGGTATTAGTTCAAGCCAACAATAAAATTGGATATATTATGAAGCTTAATGGCGCTTGTCACTGTGGCAAAGTGGTATTTACGGTCAACTCAAAACACCCTTATCCTTATAATTTATGCTATTGCTCTGTATGTCGTAAAACCGCAGGGGGCGGCGGGTTTGTTATTAATTTGAACGCACAATACAGCACGCTTGAGGTTACTGGGCGTGAACACATAACTATTTATCATGCAAAAATAGGCGATAAAATCAGCCCTGCAGAGCGTCATTTTTGTAAGCATTGTAGTGCTAACTTGTGGTTATACGATGCACGTTGGCCTGAGCAAGTTCACCCCTTTGCAGGTGCAATAGATAGTGAGTTACCCATACCGCCAGAGCGCACTCATTTAATGCTTGGTAGTAAAGCAAATTGGGTAAATGCACCCATTAATGAAGGTGACAAGCAATTTGAAGAATATCCTGATGAAAGTATCGCTGCTTGGCATAAGCGTTTAAGCCTCGAAAAGTAACGCAATTTTTTGTATGAGCTAAGCTTAAATTTAGGGGCAATTAAACGCATATTTAGTTAATTAAATATTAAAAATCACCGCGTAAGTAAAGGAGAATATTATGGCAGTCCCAGCAATACCAAAAGGGTTTCATTCAGTTACACCATATTTAATTATGAATGACGCACAAAAAGCGATAGATTTTTATTGTGATGCATTTAGTGCTGAACATGTAATGCAGATGCCTTTACCTGATGGTGGAATAGCCCATGCAGAAATAATAATTGGTGATTCGCATATTATGCTTTCAGATATTGGTTCTGAAGAACATTTAAAAAGCCCAAAAGAACTAGGTGGTACAGCGCTAAGCCTTATGCTTTATGTTGAAGATGTTGATACCGTATTTAAAAAAGCAATTGAGCTTGGTGCAACACTAATAAGACCCGTACATGATCAGTTTTATGGTGATAGGACCGGCACGATACAAGACCCATTTGGTCATATATGGATCATTGGTACACACAAAGAAGATGTTAGTGACGAAGAGTTAAATATTCGAATAGGGGATATAACAAATCAAGAGCAAGACGCATAACTAGCATGCTTATTAGATTTATGTACCTTCCTAATTACGTTGACGGCTTTAATGGAAGGCTTGTAGCTTTTGCTTCAGCTTAACTAGGTTTTATCTTGTTATCGAAACCGTTTTCTTACCTCAAAATAGCTCACTTAATTAAGCGAATTGGTATAAATTACTAGTTAAATTTTAGGCATAAAAAAACCTCAGCCAATAATTAGCTGAGGTTCAAAAAGTGGTACCAGCGGCCGGACTCGAACCGGCACTCCTTTCGGAAGGGGATTTTGAATCCCCCATGTCTACCAATTTCATCACGCTGGCATAATTTTTCTTTAATCTTTTAAGCATAAAAAGATAAAGAAAAACCACTTAAAATAAAAAGGATACTTATATACCTCTTATTCTGTATCCGCATTATACAAACAAAAGAGGGGGCGGCAAGCCTTTTCTTTTATTTACATAAACAACTGGTTGATAATTAATCGTTTATAGCAAGGATACTCCACAGGTAAATTTTTTAAGTCTTTTTGGGCTGATATATAAAGCGAATATTTTGGGTTATGAGTGCTATTAAACTTGTTATGCGATTGAATAAATAAGCAATTGAACTATTGGTAATAGTTAATCGTACTACAATAAATATTCCTGCTTTATCCCGATGTTGCGCTTAATTCAGGTATTATTTGTACAACAAGGTTTTTAAGACATTATATATGACTCAATTAAGTGCCAAACAGAACATTCAATCGATTGTGAAAGCAATTAAGGCAGAGGAAGCATCACTTCGTCAAAAGTACCCATTACTTGCACATCAAAATACCTTAGGGTTAATTATTTTATTGCTATCGCTTAGCGCATTAATTGGTGTTGGTGTTTTATATTATTTAGCCATCATACCTGCTTGGGTATGTATAGTACTTGCGGCTATTGCAGCGTCTATTTCCCATGAGTTAGAGCACGACCTCATACATAAACAATACTTTAGTAATCAGCCGTTCATGCATGATTTTATGATGCTAACAGTATGGTTAATGCGGCCAAATACTATTAGCCCATGGTACCGACGTAAAATGCATTTACACCATCACAAAACCTCAGGCACACAACAAGACCTAGAAGAACGCTTGGTGGGTAACGGTATTAAAAATCCATTTTTACGTGCGCTAGTTATTGTAGATGGGTTATTAGGGTTAGTTATTTCTACTAAACGTTTTAGAAAAGAAATTAATGGCTTTAGTTTTTCGAGTGTTTTTAATGCGGGATTTCCGGTAACTACTGCGTATTTTGCTGTTTTATATAGCGTTATTTTATTTCATATCGTTGATTTATTTATACCACTTTCACTAAATTCGCCTAGCTGGTTGTTAAGTACAATGAATGTGTTCGAGTTTTTAATGGTTGTGCTCATTGTTCCTAATATTATTCGCTCAAGCTCGCTTAATTTTGTTACCTCAAGCATGCATTACTATGGCGGCGTTAATAACATGCTTGAGCAAACTCATGTACTAACGAGCCGTTTATTTATGCCGTTTCACTTGTTTTGTTTTAACTTTGGTAAAACGCATACTATCCACCATTTTGTGCCAAATCAGCCGTTTTATTTACGTCAAATGCTAAGTGAAAAAATACTTAAAGTAATGGCGCAACACAACGTGCGCTTTAACGATTTTGACAGCATAAAAAATGCTAACGCATTTAAATAATTACCCCCAACATAAGGGGAGGTTCTACATTGCTATTCTTATTTTATAGTTTGAATAGCAATTATGTACCAAACCTATTACTCGTTAACTTCTTCTATCCACCACCGCGCTTATTAAAACTCACTTTACGTGCGTTGGTTGACTATTCAATGCCATTTTTAAATCAATAAAAACAAAAATGGTAGGCTTAATTAGCGCTAAATCTTCAAACTAAAAATAGATAAAACCAGTGAAAAGTGAAGTGGCCCCCTATAGTTGGGCATCTAGCTTAAATGGGATTGATTATTGTAGAGCCTTCAGTAATAGTGGTTATAGAGCGAACTAATTATGTTCTCAATAATACATAAGGGCTCGTGCTCATCAATATTATAAAACCAATAAATATAATAAGGACAAACAGGATGAAAAAATCACTAATTTCAATAGCGCTGGGCTTTGCTGCCCTTAGTGCGCTCAATGCCAATGCAAACATTGATCAGCAAGTTAAAAAGATAGAGCAACAGGTTATTGATTGGCGACGTGATTTTCATCAAAACCCTGAGCTTGGAAATCGCGAAACCCGCACAGCAGGTATCGTAGCTAAGCACTTAAAGTCGCTGGGTATGGAGGTACAAACGGGGATTGCTTATACAGGCGTTGTGGGGTTATTAAAAGGCGCAAAGCCTGGTCCAACAGTAATGCTACGTGCAGATATGGACGCGCTGCCAGTTACTGAAAAAGCCGATGTTGATTTTAAATCAACTAAAACCACTAATTACCGTGGTGTAGATGTAGGCATAATGCATGCTTGTGGGCACGACACGCACGTGGCCATGCTTATGGGCGCTGCACAAGTGCTTGCAAACATGAAAGATGAGCTACACGGTAATATTATGTTTGTATTTCAGCCTGCAGAAGAAGGCGCACCAGAGGGGGAAGAGGGTGGCGCTGAGCTAATGCTTAAAGAAGGCATATTTAAACAATACAAACCAGAAGCTGCTTTTGGGTTACATATAACATCTAGTTTGCACAGCGGTAAAATTGGTTATAGAAGTGGCCCTGCAATGGCCAGTGCAGACCGATTTGAAATAATTGTACATGGCAAGCAGGCACACGGCTCTGCACCGTGGACTGGGGTTGACCCTATTGCTGCTGCCGCGCAAATAGTAACTGGCGTTAATCATATTGTTAGTCGCCAAATTAACATTACCAAAGAGCCCGCTATTGTCTCGTTTGGAAAAATAGCGGGAGGCGTACGCAATAATATTATTCCTGAAGAAGTAGAAATGGTGGGTACAATTCGTAACTTTGATATGGATAATCGTGCACAAATATTTGAAAAAATAAAAACCACAGCCACGCACATTGCTAAATCGTCAGGTGCAACTGCAGAGGTACACATTCACGAAGGTTATCCGGTAACGATTAATAACCCTGAGCTTACTGCGCAAATGTTACCTAGCCTTAAAAAAGCAGCAGGTAATGGAAACGTAGTGGAAATGGGAAAAATAACCGGCGCAGAAGACTTTTCGTTTTACGCATTAGAAGTGCCGAGTGTATTTGTATTTTTAGGCGGTACACCCAGTGAGCAAGATTTAAATACAGTGTCTAGCAATCACTCACCTTATTTTTATGCCGACGAATCATCGTTTAAAGTAGGCACTAAGGCGCTTAGTCTATTAGCCATTGATTATTTGAACGCACATTAATACCAACTCGCAATAATACATAATCAATTTGAGGGATTAAACCGCACGTTAACTTCGTTAAAAATTTCTCATATAGAACAACTAAATAACGAAATTTTTGCCTTGTTATCGACACGGTTTTCTTACCTCAAAATAGACAACTTAATTAAGCGAATTGGTATAAAAATAATTTAGACGCACCACGTTACGCTATTAGCTTAACGTGGTATTGCTGTTTTATTTAAAACATCGGATCATGTTTGTAGCACTTGTTCAACTTTGAAAATCACTCTAAAGAATTAAACATCTAGCCGAACATACAAATGAACCGGCGAGCAATTTTTTATATTTTAAAAATAATGAATCGATATTGCCGGTCTTATATCTCGATTCAATCTTCATAAGCATTAAGGATTTAAATAATGGAAATTACTGGAAGCTGTTACTGTGGTGAAATTAAATACCAGGCAAAGTCTCAAAATAACAATGCACTTGTTTGTCATTGTAGCGATTGCCAACGTATGTCGAGCGGCCCATTTAGAGCCGTTATAATTGCAGAGCCAAACTCGGTAGTATTTACCCAAGGTGAGCCAAAAGAGTTTGTTAAAACAGCTCAAAGTGGTAACAAGCGTGCGCAAGGTTTTTGTGGCACATGTGGTACAACACTATATGCAACTAACGAAGCTAAAGCTGACCGTGTATATGGCTTGCGTATTGGTGCGGTTGATCAGCGTGATCAGTTTACGCCAACAGCACAAATTTGGTCTAAATCGACGCTTAATTGGCTTAACGAATTACATCAAGTGCCTTCATTTGAAACCACACCACAAAAATAAGGTAAGCCAGGTAATGAGCTCACTGATAAAAACCGCTTTTTTAGCAAGCACATTAATTACCGGCAGTGCATTCGCAGCTTCGAGTAATGTAGACTTTTTAAATGCAGGCAAAGCTAATCCTAACTTGCCATTTTCGCAAATAGTAAAAGCCGGTAATACGCTTTATATGTCGGGGCAAATAGGGATTAACCCTGCAACAGGTAAGTTGGCTACAGGCGGTTTTGAAGGCGAGGCTAAACAAACACTTGAAAATATTAAACGCACTTTAGAGCAACATAACTACAGTATGGGCAATATTGTAAAGTGCACCGTTATGCTTACCAATATTAACGACTTTAAAGCATTTAATGCTATTTATACTCAGTATTTTAGTGCGCCGTATCCTGCACGGAGTGCCTTTGCAGTTAAGGCGTTAGCCCTTGATTCTTTGGTAGAAGTTGAATGTATTGGTGCTGTTTAGTTGATACTCAGCAGTATTACTTCTAAAAAGTAATACTGCTTTTGAAATTTTATATACAAAAAGGCTGTCTATTTGAGTAGTTACATAACAGAGGAAATATTATGTGTAGTTCACCTAAAAGCAGCCGAGCATTTAAAAAAACAGCCATTAGTTTTAATGATGAGCTTACTCAAGAACAGCGTTTACGTTTTGCTGCAAAGGCTAATTTAGCGCAAGAGCGCCGTGAACAGCGTGAAGCAACTAATAAACGCTATGAGCAAAAACACACGAGCAACAAAACTTCGTCTGGTTTATTTTCGTGGTTACAGCAGCTAGTTAGCTGATTTAGCTAAAGTGGTGTTTTTACCACTGCCTAAACCACATAATGCACACAGTACTCCGGCAATAGCACACAGCCATAATGGCGCACTCCAACTGCCTGTTGTTGTGTGTAATGCACCAGCGAGCATAGGACCAATAGCCGCGAGCAAATAACCTACGCTTTGCGACATACCTGAAAGCGACGCTGCTTGTTGCGAATCATCGGTTCGTAAACTAATAAACGACAGCCCTAATATAAAACACGCTCCAGAGCAAAAACCTAGCATTAGGGTCCAAACAAAAGCAAAGTTAGGCATGTAAAGTAGCCCCAATGCACTAAGTGCACTCAACATGGCTAAAATAAAGCTAAGCGCGCTTTGATCTTTTAATTTGGCAAGTAACGGAATTAATATTAAACCCGGTAATGCAGTCGCTATTTGAAAAGCCCCATGATAAGCACCTGCTTGCGTAGCACTTTGGCCGGTTTCGATTAATATACTAGGTAACCACGTAATAATTATATAATTTAAAAACGAGTTTAAGCCCAGCAGTAGGGTAATTTGCCATGCTAGTAAATAACGCCATACACTTTTTGACGTGTCAGCGTGTTGAGTAATACTCGCGGGTTTTGTGTGCTTACTTAATTGCGAGATCCATATAATAATACTCGCCAGAGTAATAAGAGCTGATGAGCCCAGCGCAAGTTGCCATCCTAATCCGTTTAACTGACTAAGCGGAAATACCAAAGTGGAAAACCCACCCGATACCACGCCCATAGTAAGCACGTAGGCTGAGGTCATTAACGCAACCTTTGCAGGAAAGTCGCGCTTAATTAAACTTGGTAATAATACGTTTGCAATGGCAATACCCACACCAATAATAGCGGTGCCCACAAAAAGCATGGCTGAGGTATTTATTACCCGCGCTGCAACCCCTGCAAGTATAAATAACAAAGCCACAAACAAGGTGCGCTCTAAACCTTGCTTTTTAGCAAGAGTTGCGGCCATTGGCGATACAACCGCAAAAGCAATGAGTGGCAATGTTGTTAAAAACCCAGCTTGCGATGCGCTAAGCCCAAAGTGATTAATAATTTGTTCAAGCACAGGTGCAATACCTGTAAATGTGGCGCGTAAATTTGCGGCAATAAGTAATATGCCAAGCACAAGTAATATGCCAGCAAAGCGTGATTTAGGTGTGTTATTTAACAAAAGGGAAGACCATTAAAGCTAATACTTAATGGGCGCTAGTATAAAGGCTTAGCAAAAACTATAATTTAGAGATAATGACATTAAATAACTAAAAACAGACAAAACTATGTTTGATGCAATTGGCTGGGACGACATTAAAAATTTTGAAACTATGGCGCAGCCCATAATAGCCAAAATAGAGCATGCCCATGCAAGTCACGAAATACCACTACACACTCATCCAAAGGGGCAGTTAATTTTAGCCCTGCATGGTTATGTAACCTGTGAAGTGTCAGCCAAAATGTGGATGGTGCCCACGCACAGTGCAATTTGGATCCCAGCACAAAAGGTGCATAGCAATAGGGCGTCTGATAACGCGCAGCTTTGTCATTTATTTATTGATAGTAGTAAAAACGGTATGCCGCTAAATACCTGTACGTTAGCTATTACGCCGTTGGTTAAAGAGCTAATGTGCGAGTTGGCTGCACATAATCAGCACTATACTTTAAATAGTAAAACAGCACGTTTAGCGCAGGTATTATTTGATCAACTTATTGAAATGCCAGTACAACCACTCGATTTTGTATTATCTAAAAATGAGGTAATTCAAACTATGAGCGATCAGTTAATAAACATGCCAAACAATCGAAAAACACTACCACAATGGGCTAAGCAGTTTGCATTAACTGAGCGCACATTAGCGCGGTTAATTAAAAAAGAAACAGGTATGACATTTGGAAAGTGGCGTACGCAATTGCATATAATTACAGCCTTAAAAGCGCTTTCTGATAAGCAAAGTGTGCAGCAGGTGTCGGAGTTATTAGGGTATGAGTCGGTGAGTGCATTTATTACTATGTTTAAAAAGGTAATGAAAAAGTCGCCCATGAAATACATGAGCGACTTAAATCAGTTAAATTAGCTTAGCTCTTAAATAAGTTTAGCCTTTAAGTAAGCATTACCACGTGTAAGTTGCCGAAAGCATGGCGTTACGTGGTTTGCCAGGGAAGTATCTGTCGCCGGTAAAGCTGGTGTAATCGGCGCGCTCTGCATAAGCCTCATTAGTTAAATTAATAATGCGGGCAAGCACTTCAAGGTTATTAGTAACTTGCCACTGTGCGCGTAGGCTTAAAACATCATGCCCTTGGTATTTATTTAAGTTTTCTGGGTCGGTGTAGTAGTTACCAACGCGGTGCCACTGCAAAGCAAATTGCGCGTTGTTTAATGCCTGCCATGTTAAATCGAGATTAGCAATATTACGCGGCGCGGTATCTATGTCGTTGCCGTTTATATTTAAACCGTTAAGTATTTGGTTGTTAGTGTAAGTATGCTTTGCGTGAGTGCCAGCAAAGTTAAGCGCAAGCGACTTAGTCAGCTGGTAGTCAAGCTCAAGCTCAATACCACGATGGCGAGAGCTGCCATTATTTACCGTAAAAAAGTCGCTATCGCGGTAAATCGTATTGTGTTTACTCATAGCGTAAACCGACACGCCATAACGTAGTTTTTCGTAAATCCCTTTAATACCTAGTTCTGCGTTATTGGCTATTTCGGCGCTTAAATTTGCAGTGGTTTGCTCGCGTTGCAATTGGTATAGCTCAGCCGCTTGTGGCGCTCTGTAACCGCGAGAAAAGTTTGCATAAAGCGTGTTATTTGTATTGTACTGATAACTAACCCCAAGCTTTGGCGATAGATTACTAAAACTATTTTTAGCACTCGCTGGGCGGCTATATCGGCAACCACCAAAGCCGCATTCTGTGCCGTCGTCTTTTGTTCTACCTGCTAGCATATTATTGGTGTAGTCGTACTGCATATGCTCGTAGCGCACACCTGCGGTAAGTAACCATTTATTTAATTGCCAATCAAGCGATGCAAAAGGGGCATAAAGCGTGGCGTTTACATCGTAATCGTAATGCTTACCTTGTGGCACTGTAGCAACTAAAAAAGCAGAACCTTGAGTGGGCTCGTTTTGGCTTTGAGTAAAGTCGGCTTGCGTGTATTCGCCGTCAAGCCCTAGGTTTATTTTTATATTACGTTGTAAATTATATTGATAAAGCGATTGTATGCCAAAACCAGTTTGACTGTTTTTTTCAAGCGGTGTGCCGGGTAAAAAGTGCTTAAAAAAGTCCATGCTTTGGTCGCGAAAATATAACGTAGTAGAGAGCACATCATCGTTATTTAATTGCCATGTTGCATTGCTCCATGCTCTAAATGCACGTGCTTTTCTAAATGCGTCTGGGTCAAAGTTTTTTTGCGAGAGGTCTTCGTTTTTATAGCTTTCAAAGCCTGTAATAAATCCAGCCGTTTGCTGATCAAGATTTGTGTAAGTAAGGCCTGAGGTAAGTAATAAATTATTATTTGAATAGCGATGGCGAATATTAACTTTTTGTTGTTCTACGCTTTCGTCGTCGCGGTAACCGCTATCGTCGGTAACACTTGCGTTAATGCCTATACCGCTGTTGCCGTAATCTTGTCCTGCACGTAATTTGTAGCGAGTATAACCGTACGAGCCATAATCTAAACCAACTAAACCACCGCCTTGAGTAGTGTCGGGCGTTATTACATTAATAACACCATGCACAGCATTTGAGCCATAAAGTGCAGAGCCAGGGCCTTTTAATACTTCAATGCGCTGCGCCATTTCGCTGTGCGCCTCAAATAGCTCGTTTATATTACAAAACCCAGCGGCTCTCAGTGGTATGCCATCTTCTAAGGTTAATATGCCACCACAAGCGCCTGCGCCCGAAAGCACTTGTGAGCGAAGCGCGGGTAAATACTCTTGGCCATTTCCGCGTTGAATATTAGCACCCGCTACACGTTGCAGAGCTTCTTCAATATGGGTAGGCGCTATGCTATTTAGCTGCGCTTGCGTTAGTGTACTTATTGATAAAGGGAGTGGGGTAGATAGCGCTTCAATACGTGATGCCGTAGTTGTTATGGTTTCTATTGCATCGTTGTTTTGATTATCGGCAAACGCAGTGTGGCTAAAGGGTAATAACAGCGGCAAAAAATAAGGTTTCATACATTCCTTGAAAGTAATCTATATTGCATTGCTTCTATAATATGCGGTTTTTATGTGCATTTAAACTTGTTGCGTTAAAGCGTACGTAGCCTATAAACCCGATACGTAATTGATAAAACAAAACAAGCCACAGCAGGAAACACCAAAGCCAGCACTAAGTAATGCTCAAATAAAACAAAACCGGTTATACCGCCTAGTAAAAAGCCTGCAATAATGAGTAAAAACATAACCCCTTTACGAGTATCAAATTGCTCACCTTTAAGAGCTTTACCTAGCATTAAACCAAGGTCAGTAAAAATACCGGTTAAATGTGTCGTACGTATAACAGCACCACTGTAATTAGTGGCTAGCGCATTTTGTAGCCCACACGCAGCAGACGTTAAAACAATGCCGTAAACGAATGTGTTTTTGAGTAAATAAGCACTCGCAAGTAGTAGCAATCCTTCAATAAAAAGCAAAGTGTCGTAATGACGACCAAGTTTTAATGAGCCACCAGAGAGTAAAAATCCCGACAGTGCCGAACCCAACATAAAGCTAATAATTATTGAAAGTAGCAATAAGGCAGTGCTGGGGTTAGTTATTACTTTAATACCAAGTAAAGTAACAGAGCCAGATACATGCGAAATAGCCTGGTGCTCAAATCCTAATAAGCCTACAGCGTTTACTACGCCCGCTATAAATGCGAGCGTAAACGCGCCATATTCAACCCACTTTGGTAGTTTTGTAAACATTGGTTATCTCTTAACGTGTGCAGTGTTAATTATTGAGTTTGTGCTTTAAAACGTTTTATTTGCTCATCAACTAATTTTGTATCAATTACGCCACGCTTAAAAGCAATGTAAGTAGGAAGCGTAAACTCATTGAACTGCCTAGCGTATATATTTTTATATTCTTTTGAGTACCACAAACCCGCTTGATAGTTAGTTATTGCGTATTCAACACGTTTTTTTTCTAGTAGCTCAAAAGTGTCTTTAGTTGAAAGTGAGCGAAGTAGATTACTCTCATCAAGGTTATACTTTGTAGCAATAACCTCAGGCAAAGCAACGCCGCGCAGCATCGCTATTGGGGCATTTGATAAATTGTTTGTGAGTAGCTTATCTTTGTTTAAAGTAAATAAACCATACTTAGTAGTATGCAAGGGCACACTTGTAAAATCTAAATACTTTGCACGTTCCTCTGTATTGGCCAAAGAGAAATAGCAGTCGTAGTAACCCAGCGCCATTTCTTTTTTAACGCGCGCCCATGGCAGATGAATTACGTCAATTTTAAGATTTAAATTACGCTCAATAAACGTTAAATATTCAATATCTAAACCCGTGAACGTATCGCTTTTCTCATCAAATATAGTAAAAGGCGGGTAGTGGGTTGTTACGCACCGCAGGGTTTTACTTGGCGCTGCAAGTAATAACGAAGGTAAAGTTAAAGCTAAAAACAGAAATATTGCGCGCATAAATATAAATTCGATATCTTTTAAAGTACATAACTTGAACGCCAATTATACAGTTACTGAGCTTAATTGCATTGATCTAAGTATTTTTACCTAGCGTATAAGTTAAATTTTGTGAGATATACCATGTTTAACGCAGAGCAGCAGTCACGCATTATCGAAATGGCGTGGGAAGATAGAACCCCCTACGAGGCTATAGAGCAGCTATACGGATTAAAGTATCCGCAGCTGGTGGTTTTTATGCGAGACAATGTTTCAAAAGGCAGTTTTAAAGTGTGGCGTAAGCGCCATGCAGGTCGTAAAACAAAACATTTAAAATTACGCGATCCCGCTATTATGCGAAGCCATTGTAAAACACAATATAAACAGCGTTAAATAAGTGTAAGTTGTTTCATATGATGTTCAGCCGTGTTTGTTAACCTTTAGCTATTAATTACGCTAGAGATTATTTATGAGAGCACTAACATACACAACACTAATAGCATTAGCTTTATGTTCAATAAGCGCAGACGCAAAACCGCATAAAGATAAACATGGTCATAAACACGGCCATAAAAAGCATCATTCACATAAGCATAATGACAATGACTACCTTTCTAAAAAAGAGGCTAAGCAGTTAATTCGCGCAGGTTGGACGCCACCAGGGCTAAGTAAAAGCTATCACCGAGGTGACTTTTTAGATCGTGATTTATACAAACGAGGTAGAGTAATTGAACGCTCTAGAGATAATGGTACAGTGAGTATTGAAATAGACCGTACAGTTATTCATATGGTGCACGATACCCGAGAAATACTTTCAATTTTAAGTCGCTAAATTAACGTTATAAGGATATTAAAATGCTCATTGCGCTGGCTATAATTATTGGCTTTTTTTTACTGGTTACCTTATTACCTATGTCGTACAGCCAGCATTACTTAGTGCGTAGCTGCGATTTTGTGCGCTTACAGGTATTTTATATTGCCAGTTTTGCAGCCGTTACTTCGTTGTTTTTATTATGGCAAAGTAGCGCAATGGGTTACGTATTTATAGCCTTAACCTCATTACTTATAATGATTTTACAAGGTAAATGGATTTACCCGTATACGTGGCTTGCTAAAAAAGAAGTGCAAAGCGCACCTAAGCATATAGATCATAGTATAAGGATTATGTCGGCAAATGTACTTATGTCGAACCATAAAGGTGAGCAGTTAATTAGCCTTGTTGATGAGCATCAACCCGACCTACTTATTACGCTTGAGAGCGATAGCTGGTGGGAAAATAAATTATCAGTCATTAAAAAAAATTACCCGTACTACATAGAATGCCCTAAAGACAATCGTTATGGCATGCACTTATACAGCAAGTTTAAAATACTCGATGCACAAATATGTGAGCTTATAGAGGAAGATATTCCCTCAATTCATATTTTGTTTGAAAACGATGAAGGCCTACAAATGCAAGGGCACTTTATTCACCCCGCACCGCCAAGCCCGACCGAAGAAGACTCATCGCGTCCGCGCGACTCAGAGCTAATAATGGTGGCTAAAGCACTTAAAAACCCTACACGGCCCACCATAGTTGCCGGTGATTTAAACGACGTAGCATGGTCGCGTAGCACCCGTTTGTTTATGCAAATAAGTGGCTTTTTAGACCCTCGAAAAGGCCGTGGTTTTTATAATACCTTTCATGCAGGCTACTTTTTTATGCGTTGGCCGCTCGATCACTTATTTCACAGCGAAGGGTTTAAAGTAAAACGTATTAAGCGCTTAGCTAAATATGGCTCAGATCACTTTGCGCTACTCACTGAGCTTTCTTACGAAAACGCTAATCAGCAATCATTAGAAACTAAATCAGCGCAGCACAAGCAAGAAGAAATTCAAGAGCTTGCTATGAATAAGGCTGACAAGCGAAAGGTGCCGAGGTTTGAGAAGAAGTGATAGCTGCTAGTTCTAGCTATTCGTCAATAAGTATTAACTTGCACTAGCTCAGATCTTAACTGTCAGGTGTTTGACTAATAATATTTAATCAAACCTGACAGTCTCATAAGTGCCATGAGCGGATATTGCTTAACATCCTGTTAAGGAGATATCAACGCAATACCGAAGCCGCCGCATACAACCTTAAACACTAAAACCAATGCATGGTGAAAATGCCACGCCTTGAGAATCCCTTTTAAACAATTTGTTATAAGTTTTATTTCACTACTCTCATGTATGGTGGCAACCGGCGTCCATTTACGGTTTGAGTGTCTTGGTCAAGAAACTCTTTTCTGGCGTTATCCAGCAGGGCCTCTAAAAACTTGAGAAAATGTTCAGAAAGTTGCTCTATAGTCTTTGATTTTAGTTCATCGTCATCTGGCACTGGTAATTCTTTAAAATGTTGCGTTACCTCCACAACACTGGTTGGTATTTCAACGTAATATTTTTCCTTGCTGCCATCTGGAAGCTCAACCTCAAAACCACTACCACCAAGCTGATCACCGATGAAAAATCCAACAGTACCCGGTGGCTGCTTATATTGCGAGGCCATATCGGAAGAAAAATGATGGATATGGGCTGACGTCGAGACTGGTAAGCGTCCTTGTTTTTCAAGGTCGTTTCTGAGTTTAACGAAGTATTTCATCACTACATCTTGCTTCATTAATTCTTGATGAGGTTCATACCATTCATCGAACCTTTCTTTATCAACAGCGGACCTTAAGTTTTGAAGCACAAAAGTTACCGAGCGACCAAATACGATAAGGTTCCTTAAACCAGTAAAACGTCGAGTCTTGTTTGATGAAACTAGGTCGTCAAAGCCATGCTTTGCCGTTTCTAACGTTTGTTCTGTACGAACTAAAATTTCACTGATTGTTGTCATATTCCCTCAAACTTATAACAAATTAATAGTGCGCTCATAGCGCATATTTCTACCGACTTAATGCCCATTTATCTACTTTTAACAAATAACCTAAGGTATTACTATCACTAAGTTTTCTAAAACTTTAAAGTAAAGTTTAATGCAATAATATGCGCGCGCCGCTCATTTTCATGAATATACGAGCAAAGAGCAGTTTGACCAATCAATTAACTATTATATTTATTCAACCTCAATGTCCGGTTATCGCTCATTTTTGTCTATCAGGTTTCAGGTATTAGCTTCTACATATTAATAGCTAGCTCTGGGTTTAATCGTACTTGGTCTAGCTCTGTTTAAGGATCATATTTGTGATGTTTGCTGTAATAGTCCTGACTATGTTTATGCCTTTAAATACATTGCTTAACAGGTTTGTAAGCGCAATTTAAAATAACGATAAAAGCAACGTGCTTACGTTTTTATTTAATAAGCTAAATTGTGAAGTGAGTTTAAATTATTAAAATTTAATGACGTAGCATTGGTTAGCTTGTAACTTTTTATTTTGAAGGATATTTAATTCTTAAAAGCGCGATGTAAAATCGCACCTACGAATATATCCAAAATTCGGTACTATCTCCTACTAAAAGCTCGGTACTGTCTCTTACTAAAAACTAAGTACTGCCTCCTGAAAACTACTTTCTAAAAGCAATCTTCTAAAAGTTATAAAAAAAAGCCTAAAAGTGGTTACCCACTTTTAGGCTTAGTAATTTTTGTGTTTTAAACACATATTAAGAATCTGTATTTAAAACACTTATTTCATTTATGCAGCTAAATTAGCTGGCGATCATAATGCTTTTAACATTAACAAATTCGCGCATACCAAAACCGCCGTGTTCTCGGCCGTAGCCGCTGCCTTTAACACCACCAAACGGTAGGTTAGGTTGTGCTAAACCGTAGCCGTTAATGTTGATCATGCCGGTGTCGAAGTACTTTTTAGCAAGCTCAATGGCTTTTTTCTCGTCTTTTGAGAAAATACCACCGCCTAAACCGTAGCGAGAATCGTTGGCGATGCGCATAGCATCGTCGTTATCTTTGGCTTTAATAAGCGAAGCGACAGGGCCAAATAATTCGTCGTCGTAGGCCGGCATGCCAGGTGATAGGTTATCTAGTAGAGTAGGTGGGTAGTAATAGCCCGTTTGCGATGGTATTTCGCCACCCGTTACTATGTTTGCACCTGCTTTAACTGATTCCATTACTTGGTCGTGAATACCGTCGCGTAAATCTTCACGGGCCATTGGACCTAAGTCTGTGTCATCTGCCATTGGGTCGCCCATTTTCATGGCTTCGAACTGCTCTTTAATTTGTGCTTTAAAGTCATCGTAAAGTGACTCAACAACAACATAACGTTTAGCTGAAACACACGTTTCGCCGTTATTGATCATGCGACCTGTTACACAGGTTTTAACTGCAAGCTCTAAATCTGCGTCATCGAGTACTAAGTAAGCGTCATTACTACCAAGCTCTAACACTGTCTTTTTAGCGTGTTTACCCGCTTCTTCAGCTACTTTTTTACCTGTGGCATCGCTACCCGTAAAGGTTACGCCGCTAATTGCTTTGTGCGCAATGAGTGAGCTGGCGGTTTTACCGTCGATGAGTAAGTTGCTGAAACAGTACTCTGGGAAACCAGCTTGTTTAAATAGCTCTTCAATTTTTTCAGCCATGCCAAATACGTTACCAGCATGTTTTAATACGGTTGTGTTACCCGCCATTATGTTGGCAGCACTGTAGCGAATTACCTGATAAAGCGGGAAGTTCCACGGTTGAATACCTAACAGTACACCTGTTGGTTGATAGCTGATAATTGCACGGCCGCCGTCCATATCACGTTCTTCGTCAGCAAGTACTTGTGGGCCTTGTTCGGCTGTGTAACGACAAATTCCTGCACATAGTTCAACTTCTTGAAAGCCTTGCTCGTATACTTTACCCATTTCTTCGGTCATGAGTTTTGCGATAGATTCTTTTTGCTCTTCGAAAAGTGAGGCTAACTTATTAAGATATCTCGCACGTTCAGTGAACGACGTTAAGCGCCATTTTAAATATGTTTCGTGAGATTTTTCGATTACCTGTTCTGCTTCTTTTTGAGAAAGTAGCGTGTAGGTTTCAATGGTTTGCTCAGTTGCCGGATTAATCGTTTTAACTGTGTTACTCATTTCTATCTCCTTACAAATTAATTATCTATAAGGGTGCAAAACGAAAGCCAATATCAAAAAAACAGTATTAATTAATCTCAAGCTATTGAAATGTAGTATCTATTTTTGGTTTTTTATTCTGCTAATAACTTTTTACTACTATGAATATATTATCCAAAGCAGTAAAAAGTTCTGATTGATGCAAAATTTACAAGGTTGACTGCTCATGCTTATTCAACTTATAGAAGTTCTTTAGCAATGCGCTTTAGTAGGTAGGTTTCTCGTAAAATGGAGAGTCCTTGTTTTTCACTGTTAGCAAGTGTGCGCTCGTTATGAGCAATTGCATTGTTAATATCAACCCATTTAGCAGTCATGCCATTTTGCTGCTCATAATGCTCTAACTGTGCTTTGCCAAACTCGTCGGCAATATTACATACAAAGCAATACGATTTGATATGAATAATATCAAAGTCTTCTTTATACCAAGGGCGATACTCTTCATAGAGTCCATAAGCTTTAACTACACTTATTTGTTGTGCACCGGTTTCCTCGCTTAGTTCGCGAATTAAGCCTTGTTCAATACTTTCGCCTTCATCTACTCCACCACCAGGTAAACTGTAATCTTCATAGCGGCTTGTATACATTAAAAGTATTTTATTATTTTTAATAACAATGGCGCGAGCTGTTAAACGCGTAAACTGACTACCGTGGTCAATATTAATACCTGAATGAATTAAGGTTTTTAATTGCTGCATTTCGTCTCCTTTTTTAAGCTTTTAATGATAACAGTTGCTACCATTCTATAAATAGAAACGATTTTAATTATTTTTCGTAATTTGTGATCGTTTTTTTAAGCATACGTAAATATTAGGTTGGTAAAATAAATAGCATTGGATTAATTAGCTATTTAAGTAATTAGATTCTAGGCGTGCCTTTAAATTAATATTTAGGATGCGTAGAATAAGAAAAAAAGCATAGGGATTTATCATGTTAGACATACTTTTAGTAGACGATGACGTTGAATTTAGTGACGTTGTTTGCCACATAGTCGAATTCCTCGGCCACAATATAAGCACCGCCACCAGTTTAAAAGAAGCACATCAATGGTTTGAAAATAATACCTTTGACCATGTGCTACTTGATTTTATGTTACCTGATGGTAGCGGCCTGCATTTACTTGATCATTTAAAAACGATTGGGCAATCTCCAAAAATTACACTTATATCGGGTCATCCTTCAGTTAAAGGCATTTTAGCTGAAATGTGTGAGCCAAATGTAGGGCATTTATTAAAGCCATTACAGCGTGAAGATTTAGAACTCGTTTTGAATGGCCCTAAAAAAGCAGTTAAAAAAGCAAAATCGAGCGGTATTGTACGCCACTTTGGTGGGTTAATTGGTGAATCTGAGCCAATGCAAAAGCTTTACAACATGATTGAACGCGTTGCTAAAACAAATGCTAACGTGATGCTTATGGGGGAAAGTGGTGCAGGTAAAGAAGTAGTGGCTCAAGCTATTCATAACGCAAGCCAATGCGAAGGCCCATTAGTTGCGAGCAACTGTGGTGGGCTTTCAAAAGAGTTAATTGGCAGTGAATTATTTGGCCACGAAAAAGGCGCATTTACAGGCGCAATTGCACGCAAAGAAGGTGTGTTTGAGCAATCTAATAACGGTACTTTATTTTTAGATGAAGTAACCGAGATGCCAATTGATATGCAGCCAAATTTACTGCGAGTGCTTGAAACTAAAAAGGTAACACGCGTAGGTGGTAACAGAGAAATACCAACCAATTGTCGTGTTATTTCAGCTACGAACCGTTCGCTTACTGATTTAGCACAAAATAATATTATTCGTGAAGATATTTACTTTAGGTTGGCTGTTTTTCCTATTGATATACCGCCACTTCGCGATAGAAAAGAAGATATTCCTTTATTAGCTAAAGCATTTTTAGATCAGCTTAATGATGAAAACGGTACCGCATTTAGTTGGACACCCGCGCAGCTTAAAGAGCTACAAAGTTATGAGTGGCCGGGTAATGTGCGCGAAATTCGCCACGCTATACACCGTGCATTTATTATGAGCGATCCGCAAACTAGCGATATTATTCTACCAGATAACTTAGAGTCGCCTTTTTCGCGCGTTAATAATCAAACTGCCGAAAAGCCAGTATCAGCAGGACAAACCATTGAAGAAGTCGAAAAAGAACTTATTCATGCAACGCTTGACAAGGTGCAAGGTAATAAAACGCTTGCTGCACAAATGCTAGGTATTAGTACTAAAACACTTTATAACCGCCTTAATGCATATGGCGGTATTGGCGAATATAAATAGATTTGAGGAAGGGCATGACATCCGATAACCAAACAGAGCAACTAAATAAATTAGTACACGATGCAAGAGCGCCGCTTAATCGTATATCGATGAATGCAGAGCTTATTAAGTTGGTACTTGAAAACGATATGCCAAAAGAAAAAGCGCTAGATGCACTTGATAAAATTATTAACAATTGCCAACAGTGTAGTGAAAGTTTACAAAAAATAACTGACTCTCAATAAATAGTAAGTGTTGTACAAACTCTAATTCGGGAAGCTAAATGAGCAAGCAAAAACAGCAAGGTAAAGCGAATGTTACTTGGGCAGCTTTTATAGTTGTTGTGTTAAGTATTATTGTAGGTAACGCAGTTTTAGCATTGAATACGATTCAAGGTATAACGCAAACCCAAAAGAGTTTAGACAACACTAATATGCTGACAACGGCAATTGAGCAACTGCATTTATCAATAGTGCAGGCTGAGTCGGGTCAGCGCGGTTATTTATTAACAGAAGAGACTGACTATTTAACGCCTTATTATGATGCTATTGGACAAATTGAAGCTCAAACAGATCATGTTAAGTCACTACACTCTGAGATTGACGGCCAAGCTGAGCGTATTGCTCAGTTGTTAGTACTAGTTGATAGCAAAATTAAAGAGCTGAAGCAAACTGTAAACCTAGCATTGGATGACAAAGAGCGACGTGCAATCTATGTGTTAAATACACATAAAGGTCGGGAGCTTTATAAGCAAATTAGAGAGTATGTTAATGAAATTCAAGACCGCGAATTACTCTTTAAAGTGAGCCATTTTTCAAAGTTAGCGCAAATTAAAAATGAAGCTAAAATCACGTTTGCTATTACAGCAATCACAAGCTTATTACTTATTATTGGTATGTTTGTAATGACACGTCTTAATTTAAGAAATGCAGCTAAGTATCGTTTTGAGCTTGAAAAACAAAACGAGACTTTAGCAACTAAAGTGTCTGAGCGTACGCAAGAATTAACATTGTATTCTGACGAACTGAGCCGAAGTAACCGAGAGCTTGAAGAATTTGCTTTTGTAGCGAGCCATGATTTACAAGAACCGCTTAGAAAAATTCAAGCCTTTAGTGACCGCCTCGAAACCATGTTTAAAGATGAGCTGGGTGAAAAAGGGATTGATTACATTGGCCGCATGAAAAATGCAGCGCAACGCATGTCTAACTTAATTAATGACCTATTAGAGTTCTCGCGTATTACAACACGCGGCAAAGACTTTGATGATACAAATTTAAACGAAGTAGTAACCGATATATTAAGTGATTTAGAAATTGCGATAGGTGAGTCTAATACACAAGTTGATGTAGAAGACTTACCGGTTATTCAGGCTGATAAAAGCCAAATGCAGCAGCTGTTTTTAAACTTGTTGTCGAATGCAGTTAAATTTAGACGCCCAGATGTAAGTCCACATATAAAAATTAGTTATCAAGATGAAGATATTTTTAGTGAGGATCATAATACCAATTTGAGCTTTCAAGTTATTACCATAGAAGATAACGGTATTGGTTTTTCACAAGACTATGCCGATAAAATATTTGTACCGTTTCAGCGCTTACATGGTCGCTCACAATATAAAGGCACGGGTATTGGCCTTTCTGTATGTAGGCGTATTGTGGAGCGCCACGGTGGTACAATTACAGCCCAAAGTAAAGACGGTGAAGGTGCAACCTTCATTATAAAACTACCTGTGGAAGCTGCGCTTTTCACATTGCAAGGAGAGGCTTAAATGCCCTATTCAAAAGTAAAACCTATTACTATTTTAATGGCAGATGATGATGAAGATGATCGTTTGTTAACACAAGATGCCCTTGCCGAAAGCCGTGTACTTAACGAGCTTCATTTTGTTGAAGACGGCGTTGAGTTACTTGAATATTTAGAACGTAAAGGTAAGTTTGAAGACAAAACAGTGTCGCCACGACCAGGATTAATATTACTTGATTTAAACATGCCAAGAATGGATGGCCGTGAAGCGCTTGAAGCTATAAAAGGGAACCTTAATTTAAAGGGAATCCCGGTTGTTATATTAACTACGTCTAAGCAAGAAGAAGACATGGTTAAAGGCTATAACTTAGGTGCTGCATCTTATATTACAAAACCAGTAACGTTTGATGGTTTAGTTGATTTGATGAAAACGCTAGGAAAATACTGGGTAGAGTTTGTAGAGCTACCGACAACATTTAACGATTAATGGAGATTGTATGTTAGATAAAGTGACTCAGTTGCTGCTTGTAGAAGATGATGAAGATGATTACATACTCACCTGCGACTATCTGGACCAATTGGATTCACACACGTTTAACATTCAATGGATAAGTTCCCCAGAGCAGGCAGTTGCAACGCTTAGCAAAAATGAGCACGACATTTGCCTGCTTGATTACCGCTTGGGTGCATCTAATGGTTTAGATGTACTAAAAGAAGCCATTGCTAATGGCTTTAGCGGCCCAATTATTATGCTTACCGGGCAGTCAAACGACGAGTTAGACTCGGCGGCGCTTGATGCCGGTGCAGTAGATTATTTAATAAAAACAGAAATGAGTTCGAGCCGCTTTGCGCGCGCTATTCGCTATGCACTTGCTCGTAAAGATGTTGAAGGTGAGAGAGTAGAGCGTTTAAAGGCCGAAGCTGAAAATCGCTCAAAAGACCGCTTTTTAGCTCATTTAAGCCACGAATTACGTACTCCTCTATCGTCTATTTTAGGTTACACCGAACTATTAATGCAGAGCGACTTTAGTCAGCAAGCAGAAAATGAATTGGGTGTTATTTATCGAAACGGTAAACATTTATTGAGCCTGTTAAACGATGTGCTCGACTTATCTAAAATAGCAGCCGATAAACTGGAACTTACCCTAAGCGAAGTTAACCTTGATAGCATGCTTGCCGATGTATACACGCTAATGCGCGTATCGGTGCTAGATAAGGGCCTTACGCTGCGCTTTGAATCTCATCAGCCATTACCTTTGGTTGCACGACTGGATGCAACAAGAGTTCGCCAAATTTTAATAAATCTAATAAACAATGCGGTTAAATTTACCGATAAAGGCGAAATTGTTGTTAATGCGTGGACGCAGTGGGTTGATGATCGTGAAATGCTATTTTTTAGCATTAAAGACTCAGGCATGGGCATTGCCCCTGAAAAACAAGAACTAATATTCAAGCCATTTGAACAAATAGCCGATGTAGAATCACGCTCTGTAGGTGGCGCAGGCTTAGGCTTGGCAATATGTGCTGAATTGTTAGCACGTATGCACGGTGATATTAGTTTGCATTCTGAAATTGGTAAAGGCTCTACGTTTACTATTTCGGTTTACCCAGGTGATATTAGCGAAGTAGAACGACAGGTACTTAATTTTAGCAGTGCGCCGCAACTACAAAGTAAATCGGCTCCATGTAAAGTGCATGGGCGAGTATTAGTAGTTGATGATTTACGTGATTTACGCATGCTAGTCGGTCATATGATCAGTACCTGTGGTGCGCGCGTCGATTATGCCGAACATGGCCAACAAGCGCTTGAAAAAGTGCGTATTGCAGATGCGTATAAAGCGCCTTACGACATTATTTTTATTGATATTCATATGCCTGTAATGGGCGGCAAGGAAGCTACCATAGAGCTTAGAAAAATGGGTTACAAAGGCCCAATAATCGCGCTCACTGCCGCTACTATGAAAGGCATACATGAGGAGCTTGCTGCACTTGGCTTTAACGATGTAATACCAAAACCTGTTGATAGCGCGGCTTTATATCAATGTTTGCAAGATTATTTGGTAGCGCCAGAGCATGCACCGCAAGCTAAAGATATAAATTGTAGTAAGGGCTTAACCGAGAAAAAGCAGCGCTTTTTACTTGTTGAAGACGATCACGATGCAGCACAAATTACGCAGCTACTTTTAGAAAGCTTAGGTGTTGAAACGGTCATTGCGTCTAGCTGCGCACAATGTTTGCAAATACTTAATCACGACCAGCAATTTAATAAGGTATTGCTAGATATGCATTTACCCGATGGGCGTGGCATTGATTTAGGCCAGCAAATTAATGAGCGATATCCAGAGCTACGCTTGGTGATTGTAAGTGGCGCAGAGCCAAACCCTAGAGAAATAAAAGATTTAAATATTGACCGAGTTTTACTTAAACCTATTAATTTGAGCTTACTTGAAACGCTTATTAGCTAGGGCCTGTTTATCTTTCGAGGTTAAATTTGCAGCAGTATGTTTGGTATTTAGGCAAGGCAGAGCCTGTGTAGTGTGGTTATTCCCCATAAATAGGCGATAACGAAGCACAAATGCCAAACATGCGCTGCCCGAAGGGTTCTGCCCAGGGGCTATTTACTCTTTGTTGCCTACATGGATGTCATAGGTAGGTACTTAAGAAAAACATTAAGTACAGCCTTAAAAATTTGGCTCTACCCCATACTGAAATACTCC